>JACDDK010000004.1 GCA_013817025.1 Rubrobacter sp. | reverse complement strand
CCCGGAAGCCTCCGGGCAAGCATCGTTTTACCGGATCCTGGCGGCCCACTCATGAGTATGTTGTGCCCACCCGCCGCCGCAACCTCCAGCGCCCGCTTGGCATACCCCTGACCCGCCACATCCTCGAACCCGGAAACCTCCGTCTCGTCCAGTGCGCGACCATTGGACGAATGCTCCGTAGCTGGAACCTCCGTCTTCCCTCCAAGATACTCCACCGCCTCGCGCAGCGACCCCACGCCGTGAACTCCAATGCCGTCTATAGCCGCAGCCTCGTTAGCATTGTCCTGCGGCAATACGAGTCGAGCGAGCCCCTCTCGGCGCGCGCCTTCGGCCATAGAGAGAGCACCGCGCACGCCGCGCAAGCCCCCGTCCAGCGACAGCTCCCCAACGACACCGGCTTCCTCCAGTTTCTGTGAAGGCAACACGCCGGAGACCGCCAGAACGGCGAGGGCGATGGGCAGATCGAAGGCCGGTCCCTCTTTTCGCAGGTTGGCCGGGGCGAGGTTTACTATTACCTTTTTGGTTGGAAATTTGTAGCCGGAGTTGGAGATGGCGACCCGGACCCGCTCGCGGGCTTCCTGGACGGCGGCGTCCGGCAGGCCGACGATGGAAAATCCCGGTAGACCGGAACTCACGTCCACCTCGACTTCCACTGGAAGAGCGTCAATGCCTTGCAAAGTCAGGCTTCGCGCCCGGCACACCGACATTACCAACCCACCGAATCTCTATATTATAATCTCGCCCACTCGACACCCGCGCAGAACGCCTTCCCGGCGCACGGATCAAGCAAGTGTACAACAGCAAGGCTATTCCTTCGACTCATGCGGGTTTCGAGCGGCTAGAAAGCGTGCCGCACGTGCTGTATGGCGTTCTCGCCCGTTCTGGCGAGTATGCCTACAACGTCGAACCGGATCTCCTCGAACTCCGGTTCTTTTTCGGCTAGGTACTGTTCGGCCATGCTTCTTATCGCCCGCTGCTTGCGCTCGGTCACGGCCTCTACCGGAGCGCCATACTCCAAACCACCCCGCCACTTGACCTCCACGAACACCAGGGTCCCGGCGTCGCGCATCACGAGATCCACCTCCCCATACCGCGTCCGGTAATTGCGCTCGACGAGATCCAACTTTTTGGATAGGAGATAGCGCAGAGCGACATCCTCCCCACGATCCCCTTTACGCCGGTTCCCCAACGCCCTCCCGAACCCCCGCGTAACTCAACCGGTGCACCCGGCAAGGTCCAAGCTCCCGAAGCGCGGCCAGATGTTCCCGAGTCCCATAGCCCCGGTTCCGCTCGAAACCATAGCCCGCGTGCGTTTCGGAGAGCGCGCCCATCGCGTAGTCCCGGAGAACCTTCGCCACCACGCTCCCCGCCGCGACCGCCGCGCTCTTGGAATCCGCCCGAGGCATACACCGCACCGCCGAACCGAGCTTGAGGTTGCCATCGGCCAGAGCGCAACCGTAATGCGGCTCCAGCAAAGAGATGGCCCGTGAGAGTGCCCGGCGATTCGCCGCCCCAACCCCGTTATCGTCGATCCACCACGCCGGAAGCGCCACCACCGAGACCGCCGCCGCGTTCTCCAACACTTCGCCCAAGATCCGCTCGCGCGCCGCGAGGCTCAAGGTTTTGGAGTCGTTGAGGTCCGGGATGATGCCGCCATCCAGAACAACCGCCGCAGCCACCAAAGGACCGGCCAATGCGCCTCGTCCGGCTTCGTCGGTGCCGGCGAGCGGCGCGTCCCGGTCCAGCGTCCACGCCGCGTCGAAGGCGTGTAGCGCTGGACCGGGGGATTTGCGGTGGGTCAGGTCTTACTTCGCTTTCTTGACGCGGGCCTTGCGCCCGACCTTCTCGCGGATGTAGTAGAGCTTCGCGCGGCGCACGGCGCCCCGCGAGACCACGTCTATCTGCGCTATCTTGGGCGAATGCAGAGGGAAGATCCTCTCGACCGCAACCCCGAAGGAGTTCTTGCGAACGACGAACGTCTCGCCGATGCCGCTACCCTTCCGAGATATACACAACCCCTCGAAGTTCTGTATTCGTTCGCGGCTACCCTCGATGACGCGGTACTGCACCCGCACGGTGTCGCCGGGGCGAAACGCCACGCTCTGCTTCAAAGTCTCGCTGGTTATCATGGTCTTTCTCCTCTCGCCGGGGAATTGCGGATGTCTAAACGCGGCGCTCTTTCGCCGCTCGCTCTTGCGCCCGCGCTCGGGACTCCCGCTCGCGCCAGGCACGTATCTCCGCATGATTGCCGGATAATAGCACGCCCGGCACCTCCTTCCCATTCCAATCCGCTGGCCGTGTGTACACCGGCGGCCCTATAGACTCCTCAGCCGCGAACGATTCCCCAACGAGGCTCTGCGAGTTGCCGAGCACGCCATCCCGCAAGCGAACCACCGAATCCGCCAACGCCGCCGCCGCGATCTCACCCCCCGAAAGCACAAAATCTCCCAAAGAAACCGCTTCCGTGGCGAACTCCGTCCGAATTCGCTCGTCCACACCACCGTACCTGCCGCAGATCACGGTCAAGTCCCGCCCCTCCGCCACCTCCCGCGCATATTCTTGCGTGAACCGCCGTCCGCCGGGCTCCGTCAACACTACCCGCCGTTCTTCGCGGACTTGGCCCGCCGGTGTCCCGTAGACCGCTTCCAGCGCCCGTGCCACCACGTCCACGCGTACGACCATGCCAGCGCCACCGCCGAAGGGCGCGTCGTCGATCCTACCGTTCGGAGCGTACTCCCGGAGATCGAAGCTGCGGTATTCGACCACGCCACGTTCTATCGCCCGCCCCACCACCCCGACGCCCAGCATCGCGTCCACCGCTTGCGGGAAGACACAGAAAACGTCGATGCCGTTCACGGGTTACTCCTCCGGTGGTCGCACGACGACGACCCGCTCGTCCATGCGTACCTCGGGGACGTGCTCCAGGGTAAAGGGGACGTAGCTCTCGGTGTCGCCGTCTCGAATGGTCAGGACTTCGTGGGCCGGGGACGGGGTTGTCTCGGTTACCAAGCCCAACTTGTTACCGTCTTCGTCGAGAACAGTCAGGCCGACGAGATCCGCGACGTAAAATTCGTCCGGCTCGGGCTCGTCCAGATCGTTGCGGTCGATCAGAAGTTCCTCGCCGCGCATGGCCTCGACTTCGACGCGTTTTTTGACGCCTTCGAGGTCCACGAGGAAGCCTTTCGGGGTCTCGCGGACTTTGGTGATTCGGCGGGGCTCGTCGGCGATCACGAGCGTGATTCCTTCGCGTAGGTGGCGTCCCGTGGAGCGGACGCGGAACGTGCCTCGGATGCCGTGGGCACCCACGACGATTCCGACCACGACCGGGTCGGAGAGTTCTTTCACGATGGTTAGTCCAGGATCTCCACGTTAGTGCGCTTGCCGGCCTTTACCGAGGCGGCCTTCACGACCGTGCGGATAGCCTTGATCGTACGCCCCTGACGCCCGATGACCCGGCCCACATCACCCGGCGCGACGCGGAGCTTCAAGTCCACGCGGGAGCCGTCCTCGGTCCCCGTGACCTCGACCGCGTCCGGCTCGTCTACGAGGGAACGGGCTAGCAGCGTGAGGACTTTCTGGAGTTGGTCCACGATCCAGTATCTATCTAGAGGACGCCGGAGATCTTGAGTAGCTTCCGCACCTGTTCGGTGGGCTGCGCGCCCTTGCCGAGCCACTCGCGGGCCTTCTCTTCGTCCACCTGGATCTCGGACGGGTTCTTCAGAGGGTCGTAGGTACCGACCCGGTCGATGAACTTGCCGTCGCGAGGGCTTCGGGCGTCGGCCACCACTATTCTGTAGAACGGTGCCTTCGTAGAGCCTCGCCTCGTCAGCCTGATCTTTACCGCCATGCTTCCACCTCTCGTGCTTTCTCTTTACCGTCGTCCCTGCATTCCGGGGATACGCGGCATCTTTCCGCCTCGCCCCATCTGCTTCATCATCTTCTGCATCTCGCCGAACTGCTTGACGAGCTTCTGAACGTCCTGCTGCGTAGTGCCGGAGCCGCGAGCTATCCTACGCGCCCGGCCTGGATTCTGCAACAACTTGGGGTTCCGACGCTCCTGAGCCGTCATGGAGGTTATCATGGCCTCGACGGGCTTCAAGACGTCGTCGTTGATGGTAGCCCCCTGAAGCTGCTTGTTCAGGCCGGGGATCATACCCATCAAACTGGATAGCGGACCCATCTTTTTTATCATCTGCATCTGCTTTAGGAAGTCCTCGAACGTGAACTTCCCGCTCATGAGCTTCTTGCTTTGCGCCTCGGCCTCTTGTTTGTCGACCGTCTGCTCGGCCTTCTCGATCAGGGTGAGTACATCACCCATCCCGAGGATTCGCCTCGCCATTCGATCCGGATAGAAGTAGTCGAACTCGCTCATCTTCTCGCCCTCGGAGGCGAACTTGACCGGCTTGCCCGTCACCGAAACCACCGACAACGCCGCCCCACCCCGCGCGTCACCGTCCAGCTTGGTCAGCACCATCCCGTCGTAGTCCGCGTACTCCTGAAAAGCCTGCGCCACCTCGACGGCGTTCTGCCCCGTCACCACGTCTAGCACGAGAAGAACCGAATGCGGCTTTACGGCCTTGCGAACCCGCTTTATCTCCTCCATCAAGTCCATATCCAGCACCTGACGGCCAGCGGTGTCCACGATGACGAAGTCGTGGCCGGCATCGCGGGCGGCTTTTACGCCGCGCTCCGCGATCTCCTCGGGCTTTGGGTCCGTACCTTCGCTGTAGACCGGCACACCCAGCTCGCGCCCTAGCTGCTGCAACTGCTCGATGGCCGCCGGGCGGTAGGTGTCACAGGCGACGAGGTACGGGCTCTTGCCGAGCTTGCGGACGAAGAGAGCGAGCTTGCCGGCGGTGGTCGTCTTCCCGTGGCCGTTGAGGCCCGCGAGCATCACGACCGTCGGTGTCCGGGACGCGAACGCGAGCTTGTGCGCCGTGCCGCCCATAAGGTTCGTCAGTTCCTCGTTGACGATCTTGACGATCTGCTGTCCGGGGCTCAAGGCCCGCGAGACTTCGGCGCCCGTCGCCCGCTCGCGCACGTTGCCCACGAACTCCTTGACGACCGCGAAGTTCACGTCGGCTTCGAGCAAGGCCAGACGGATCTCACGGGTCACCTTCTTTACCTGGTCCTCGGTCAGGTTGCCGGAACCGCGCACCCCGTCGAGGGCGGAGTTGAGCCTATCTCCTAGAGTATCGAACATACTAAAGCTCCCCGAATAGCGCCTGCGCGAACTCCCGCGCCTCGAATGGATGCAAGTCCTCGGCCTTCTCGCCGACCGAGATCAGCTTGATGGGGACCCCGATCTCGTCGGCGATGGCGAGCGCGATGCCGCCTTTCGCCGTCCCATCCAGCTTGGTCAACACAATGCCCGTAATGCCCGTCGCCTCCGCGAACATCTTGGCCTGCCGAAGCCCGTTCTGGCCCGTCGTGGCGTCGATGGTGAGAAGTACCTCGTGCGGCGCGCCCGGCTGCAGCCGCTCGATGGTCCGCCGGATCTTCTCCAGCTCGGCCATCAAATTGAGCTTGGTATGCAACCGCCCAGCCGTGTCGATGATGAGCACGTCCGACCCCGCCACCCGAGCCGCCTGGATAGCGTCGTGCGCGACCGCCGCCGAGTCCGCCCCGCGCTCCCGCGAGACCACCGGCACCCCGCCGCGCTCGCCCCAGGTCTGCAATTGCTCGATGGCCGCCGCCCGGAAGGTATCCCCGGCGGCCAGCATCACCTTGCCCGGCAGAAAGTTCACAAGCTTGCCGATGGTCGTGGTCTTGCCCGTCCCGTTCACCCCGACCATCAGGATAACGGCTGGTTTGTGGGCGATGTCCAACTCGATGGGCTTGTCGAGCATCCGTGCCGCGTTCTCCAGAAGGAGCTTTCGCAGTTGCGCGCCGTCCGTGATGTTCTTCTGCAACGCCTCTTGCTCTAGCTGGCCCACGATCTTGGAGGTCGTCGTTACCCCGACGTCGGAGGTAATGAGGATTTCCTCGACCCTCTCCCAAAACTCCTCGTCCTCCACGTCCCGGAACTCCGCGAAAGCCGCGTTCAATTGCCCCGCGAACGACTCCCGGCTCCGGCGCATCCCCTGTCGCAACCGCCCAAACCAACCCGCCCGCTCCTCGTCCTCATCGACCGCGGTATCACCCAACGCGGCGGCCTCGGTCTCTTCCGGCATCGGCGCTAAATCGACGGGAAACTCTTTTTCCTCGGTAGCTTCGAGCGTCTCCTCGTCGGACAGTTCCTCTTCGTCGGTATCTTCGAGCGTCTCCTCGACGGGTGGTTCTTCGACCGGCGCCTCGACGACCGGAGCTTCTTCCGGCCGCTCGTCTACTACGAACTCTTCGTCGTCGGCTGGGGCTCCGGCCTCCGGCACGGTCTCTTCCTCTAGAGCGTCGGTTTCGGATTGCGTGAGAGGCTCTTGCGCGTCCGGGGGCGTTTCGTCGGCCTGTGGGTCGACGGTCTCGGTCGCCGGGTCGGAACGACCCGATCCCTCGATGTTTTCGAGGGGTTGCTGATCTTGTTGGTCTTTTTTGTCTCCGCTACGGAGCCGGAAAAGATCTCGCCATGAACGAGCCATATCTGCGTGCGTCCTTAATCCTTGACTGTGCGTTTTGACACTACTACCGTGGCCCCGGTCGCGTCCTGGGTGACCCCGTAGAGAACGTCCGCCGCGGCCATCGTACGCTTCTGGTGCGTGACCAGCAGGAACTGTCCGTTGGACCGGTACGAGTCTACCACGTCGAGAAACCGCGCCAGGTTGAGATCGTCGAGCGCAGCCTCCGCCTCGTCCAGCACACAGAAAGCACCCCGAGCCGCGGAACTCTGGCTCAGAAACACGCTGAACAAGAACGACAGCGCCAGCAACGCCCGCTCCCCGCCGGAGAGGACTTTCAAAGTCCGCCACCCCCTGCGCCCGAGCTTCAGCCCGATCTCCACGCCCTCGTCCGATAACTCCAAAGACCCCGTCGCCCCCCGCAACATACGCGGCACCATCTCCCCGAACGCCTCCTTGACCCGCCCGAAGGTCCGCGCAAAACTCGTCTCTATCTCTTCGTCCACGGCTTGTATTATGCGGGATAATTCGGTGGCGGCTGCTTCGGCGTCGGCGCGTTGGTCGGCTACGAAGTCGTGGCGTTCGCGGAGTTCGGATTCCTGGGAGAGGGAGAGCAGGTTGACGTCGCCGAAGGCGTGGAGTTTGCGGGCGAGGCTGCGGCGTTCCTTTTCGGTGGCGGTTGGATTTTGTTCGGCTTCGCGGCGGGCGGCGTCGATGTCGGCGGCCCATTCGGCGGAGATCTCGGCTGCGGCCTCGTGCGAGGCCCATTCGGCGCGTTCGAGGTCTTCGGCGTCGCGGCGGCGTTCGGCGCGAGCGGTAGCGAGCTCCCCGGCGAGTTCTACCGCCCGGCGGCCGAGGTCCGAGCGCCGCCCGGTGTAGCCGCGTTGGGCTTCGGAGATCTCCTCTCGGGAACGGCGCAGTTGCGAGCGGCGCTCCCGCATGGCGGCGGTTAGTACGGCGGATATTTTCGTGGCGCGAAGCGCGACGGCGTTCGGGCTCGGGCGCGTGGTGGCGTGGGACTCTTTTAAAATGGTTAGATCTCGAACCAGGCGGTCGCGGCGAGAGCGTCCGGCTTCGACGCCCGGACGCAGGCGGGCGCGCAGGTGGTCTTGCTCTCGGAGATCGGCTTCGGCGGATTCGGCGATTGCCACCGCCTCCTCGAACGCGATCTTCGCGGCATCGTCCGCTTCTATAGCTTCGCTGAGCGATTGATCCGAGGCGGAGATCTCCGCCTCCAGACTACGCGACTCCGCCTCTCTTTTTTGCCAACGGTCGCGGGCAGCCCGTGCGGCGTTCAGGTGGCGCGCGGCCTCCCGGCGCAGGGTCTCGCGCACCCGTGCGGTCCGGACGGCGAGCGCGGCGGCGGTGGATATGTCTTGTTCGGCGGCGGAGATGGCTCGTGAGGCGTCCGCGGCTTCGGACTCGACCGTCGCGAGAAGGAACCGCGGTTCGCCTTCGAGGTCGTGGAGCAAGCGGCGGGCTTTCTCTAGTTGGGCCTCGCGGGCGAAGCTGCCGTTTTTGGGCCTTCGGCTTACCGTGGTTCGCGTGAGCCGGAGCCCGTCCGGGGTGACGGCGACGAGACCGTTTAGCGGTAGTTTTTCGTTGGGGGTTTTCGTCACGTAGAAGCCGGATAGCAGGTGCGTTATTGGTTCCCGGTATCGTTCCTCAAGGATTTCCACGCAGTCGATCAGGGGGATACCGGGTGGCGGGTCTTCATTTTTCAGGTCGTGGGCGTCCAGGCGTACTACGACGGGCTCTCCGGTCTGGATCCACTGCATCCCCTCGTCAAGGTCCGCAGCCAGAAGCCCCGAACCGAGGTCTCCCAAAGCCGCCTCAACGGCGGCACCATACCCTTCGCGAGGCCGAATAACCTCGTACAACCGCGTCCCCGACGCTCCGCCGTCGCGCACATCCAGCGCCCGAACCCGCGACTCGGCCCGCCCTACAGCAGCCTCCAAAGCCCCACGTCGCCTCGAAACCCCCGAAACCCGATCCATTCTCACAGTCGCCAACTTGCTCATCCCACGCCGCAAGGCCGCAACGTCCTCTACGGCTGACAACGGCGGAGCTTCAGCCAGAGCACCCGACAACTCACCTAGCCGCTTCACGTCCGGCGTGGGCAGCGTAGATATGGTGGGGTTTTCGGAGAGTCGACGAAGACGCGCTTGCAGGGCTTCAGTCGCAGCCGTGAATTTGATACGTCGCTGCTCGGATTTCGCGAATATTTGTTTGAGATCCGAGGCTCTCCGGCGATCCCGCGCAGCGGTCTGACGAGCTTCGTCACGGGACCGCTGCGCGCTTTCCCAATGCTCTTCGAGATCATCGAGTGCCGTATTGACTCGTGCTAGATCTTCTTCGAGGTGCTGTATCGCGCGCATGGGGTCGTGGCCGTTGCCGGAGGCGGATTCCAGCCGCATTACGTTCCGGTCGGCGCGAAGGGACTCGGTACGCAGGTCCTCCGCCAGGTCCTCCATCGCCTCGCGGGTGCGATCGAGGGCCGCGAGCCGCTCGTCCAACTCCTTTAATCGCGGTTCGAGATCGGCTTCTTCCGCCTTCAATAGAGCCTCGCGCTCCGAGAGGCCCACGATGCGTGCTTCCATCTCCTTGAGCCGCGCCCGACGTTCGTCCAATCCCCTCGTCGCCGTTCGGTACAGGCACGCGAGGGATACCTTGCGGTACTGGCTCTCTATCTCCCGGTATTCGCGGGCGGCGACGGCCTCGCGTTCGATGCGCCGGAGTTGATCCACTAGCTCCGCTTCCAGGCGGCGGCTCTGTTCGAGTTGCGCGTCGGCCTTCTCCAGGCGGCGGCTCGCCGAGAGGCGGCGGCGGCGGTAGACCCCGAGCCCGGCGGCTTCTTCGAGGGCCAGGCGGCACGCGGCGGCTCCACCGGAGACTATGGCGTCCACCGAGCCCTGCCGCAGTATGCTGTGCCGTCCGAGGCCCGCTTCACCGGCGACGGCCCGCACGTCCGAGAGACGGCTACGGGCACCGTTGATCCGGTACTCCGTCTCGCCGTCGCGCGAGATGCGGCGCGTCACCGAGACCTCTTCGTAGGGCAGCGCGATGTTGCCGGGCTCGTTATCGAAGACGAGCGTCACTTCGGCCACCGCGGCGGGCGGCAACGACTCGGAGCCCGAGAAGATCAACTCTCCCATAGCCCCCGCCCGCAAAACCCCCGGACTCTGCTCCCCGAGCGCGAATAGAACCGCGTCCGTCACATTACTCTTCCCCGAACCGTTCGGCCCAACGATAGCCGTCACGCCACCCTCAAGCGGCATGCGAACCGGACGCGCGAAAGTCTTGAAACCTTTGATATACAGAGCGGATAGGACCATCAAACGAACATTCTACGGATTTAACCCGCCGGTATCAGAGACGGGCGTGACAAAAGCTTTCTAAGCGCCGACGTGGACCTCGACCGGCGAGCGCGGCACAGGCCGAATGCCCAGTATCTCCAACGCGGCTCGAGCGGCTGTC
Source organism: Rubrobacter sp. (assembly GCA_013817025.1). Classification (GTDB taxonomy): domain Bacteria; phylum Actinomycetota; class Rubrobacteria; order Rubrobacterales; family Rubrobacteraceae; genus JACDDK01. The sequence goes on along the minus strand of JACDDK010000004.1, from coordinate 9,681 downwards.
TGTTCGCTCTCTTTGATGGAGTTCCCCTCGCCAGTGGATACTTCCCGGCTCTCGACCGAGACCGCCGACGTGAAGCTCGGAAGGTGCGGCGGCCCGTGTTTGGCAAGGACTCGGTAAGTCGGGCGCAAGCCATCCGCCTGAAGAGTCTCCTGTAACAGAGTTTTCCAGTCCCGAAGCTCGTCGGTGTCTACTTCGGAAGGGTTGAATATCTCGTCTATCGTCTGGAAGACGAGGTCGCGGTCGATCAGGTAAGCCGCGCCTATGATTGCCTCGACCGTATCGGCGATAACCGAGTCGTTGATGACGCTGCTCTCGATGCTCTCCTCGATCCCCTCGTCCCGGCCAACCATCGCCAGAAACGACTTCCGCACCAGATGCGCCCGGATGCGCGTGAGATCTCCTTCGAGCAACTCAGGATACCCATGAAACACCAACTCCGCCACCCGATTGTTCAGGACGGAATCCCCTAAGAATTCCAGCCGCCCGTTCGATTCATACGGGTCCGCGACGCTGGGGTGGGTGAGGGAGCGTCGCCTGAGCGGCTCCGGTAGGATCGTTATGAGGTCTTTTATAGACATTTCGTGCCGATTCTATTCCACTTCCGTGAAAGCTACCACCAGATTATGTCCACCGAAGCCCATCGAATTCGACAGCGCGGCCTTCAACTCCGGCGCTGGCCGAGCTTCGCCAACGACGTAGTCCAGTTGCTCGCAGTCGCTGGCGACGTTCTCCAGGTTGATCGTTGGCGGTAAGACCTTCTGGTTTATCGCCAACGCGCACATGATTCCCTCGATGGACCCAACCGCCCCGAAAGAGTGCCCCATCATGGATTTCGTACCGGAGACCGCCACATGCGGCATAAGCCGGGAGATAGCCTTAGTCTCGGGGCCGTCACCCGTGGGCGTGGACGTCGCGTGGGCGTTGACATGACCGATATCCTCGGCGGCGAGGCCGGAGTCCTTCAGCGCCAGGCGCATGGCGCGCTCGACGCCTCGGCCTTCGGCGTCGGGAGCGGTGACGTGGTAGGCGTCGGTGGTGCGCGCGTAGCCCGCGACGGCGGCTATGGGTGTCGCACCGCGCCGTTCGGCGTGTTCGGCGCTTTCGAGCACTATGGCACCTGCGCCCTCGCTCATTACGAAGCCGTCGCGGCCCGCGTCGAACGGACGGCTCGCCTTGTGCGGCTCTTCGTTGCGCGTGGAGATGGCGCGTATCGCGCAGAATCCGGCCATGCTCAGTTGCGTTATGGGAGCTTCGCACGAGCCAGCGATTACCACGTCGGCGTCGCCGGTGCGGATCAACTCCAGACCCTCGGCTATGGCCTCGCCGCCGGTGGCGCAGGCCAAGACCGGACACTGCGACGGTCCTGTAGCGCCCAGCATGATCGCAAGCTGCCCGGCGGCCATGTTCGGCACCATCATCGGGATGAGGAACGGGCTGACCCGTCCTGCGCCGCGTTCGTGCAAGACCTGATACTCGCGCTCCCATGTTGCCAGACCGCCAATGCCGCTACCAATGACGATAGCAACGCGCTCCGGGCGGTTCTGAAGCACATCCGAGAGGCCCGCATTCTCAGCGGCTTGGAGGCCGGCGGCTATACCCATTTGAGCGTAGCGGTCCATCCGGCGGGCTTGTTTCTTGGTCATGAAGTCGGTGGGGTCGAAATCCGAGCACTCACCCGCGATGTGGGACGGGAAAGGTGAGGAGTCAAACAGCGTTATGGGTCCGATGCCGCTCTTACCGTGGAGTGCCGCGTCCCAGAAGCTCTCGGTGCCGGTGCCGAGCGGCGTTACCGCACCGGTTCCGGTGATGAGTGCGCGGCCTCTGCCCCCTTCTGACCGGCCTTCCGTCACGCCGCCTGGTGCTCCTGCACGTAGTTGACGGCCTCTTCGACGGTCGTGATCTTCTCGGCTTCCTCGTCCGGGATCTCCATCCCGAACTGCTCCTCAAGTTCCATGATGAGCTCCACCAGATCCAACGAGTCCGCTTCCAGGTCCTCGCGGAACGAGGCGTCCGGGGTCACGTCACCCTCGTCCACGCCGAGCCTGTCGGCGGTGATCTCCTGTATCTTCGTTAGTACCTCGTCTCTCGACATCCTATTTCTCCTCTCTGAGTCCTCCACTTTCGGCGGCAATCGCAGACGATTCACCACCGAAGATAGCGCGTAGTGTAGCGCAATTTTCCCTACTGCATGACCATCCCGCCATCGACTGTCAAAGTCTGCCCCGTGATGTACCCGGCGCCCTCACCCACCAGAAACGCGACCGCCTCCGAGATGTCCTCCGGTGATCCGAACCGCCCCGCCGGAACCTGAGCCTTGATCCGCTCCTTGATCTCCTCGGACAACCCGCCCGTCAACTCCGTCTCCACGTATCCCGGCGCGACGGCGTTGACCGTAATGCCTCGCTGCGCGACCTCCCGCGCCACGCTCTTCGTGAAGCCTATGATGCCGGCTTTCGAGGCGGCGTAGTTGGCCTGACCGGCGTTGCCCGAGATGCCGACGACCGACGAGACGTTCACGATCCTGCCCCACCTGGCCCGCACCATCCCCCGCAACACAGCCCGCGTACAAAGATATGTCCCCTTGAGGTTCGTCCGCACGACCTCGTCGAACTCCTCTTCCTTCATCCGCAACATCAAGTTGTCCCGCGTGGTCCCCGCGTTGTTGACCAGGATATCAATCCGCCCAAACGCCTCCTGTGTTACCTTGACCAGCACCTCGACGTCCTCCGGCGAAGCCACGTCGCCCTTGAAGGTTTCGCACTTCGCACCCGCTTCCCGCACCATTTCGGCGGTCTCCGCTGCCGCCGCATCGTTGGAGCGGTAGGAGATGGCGACGTTCGCACCTTCTTTGGAGAGCCGCACGGCTACGGCGCGACCGATGCCGCGTCCGCCGCCGGTCACGACGGCTACTCTTCCGGCTTCGATCATTCGGCCTGCTCCTTCTCGGCGAACGCGAACATCAGATCAGCTTCGCACACGCGCTGGCCGTCCACCGTCGCCCGGCCCTTGCCACGACCGATCTGACCTTTTAGACGTGAGATCTCGACCTCCATTCTCAACACGTCGCCCGGCACCACCTGCCGCCGGAACCTCACCCCGTCTATCCCGGCGAAGAGCGCGAGTTTCTGACGATACGCCTCCACAGCCATCACACCAACCGCCCCGACCTGCGCCATTGCCTCGACGATCAAAACCCCGGGCATTACCGGGTACTCCGGGAAATGCCCCTCGAAGAACGGCTCGTTCTGCGTGACGTTTTTTATGCCGACCGCCCTGACCCCCGGCTCCAACTCATCCACGCGGTCCACCAGCAAGAACGGATAACGGTGCGGTATAAGCGCCCGGATCTCGACCGCCCCGAGCGGCAACTTCACCCGAGCACCTCCTTCGCGGCCCGGCCCGTCAGACGCTCCTCCTTGAAGTCCCGGAGCATTCGCGTGAGGGTGCCATCCGCGCCCGCCTCTACGATCTCCTCGACCCCGAGGTCCAAAAAACGCTCGATCACGGCGACCCACCGCACCGGCGAGAGCATCTGCTCCCGCAGTGCCAACCGTACGTCGTCCGACTTCGCCAGCACCGCCCCGTCCGTCGCCGAAACCATCGGTATCTCCGGGTCCCGAAACTCCATCTCGTCCAAAAGCCGCTCCATATCCAACGACGCCTCCAGCATCAGCGGTGAATGAAACGCCCCCGCGACTTGGAGCTTTACCTTCCGGCCTCCGACACGCTCCGCCACCGCTTCGAGCGCCGATGGCTCGCCGGATATGACGGTCTGGCGTGGGGTGTTGAAGTTCGCGGCTACGACTATGCCGTCCTCTTCCAGGAAGTTTTCGACGGCTACGGAGACCTCTCGCGGGTCGGCCCCGATCAGGGCCATCATCCCACCCGCGTTGCGTCCGGCGGCCTCGTTCATCAGGCGATCCCGCTCCGCCACCAACCGCACCGCCTCTTCCAACCCAACGCTCCCCGCCGCGTGCGCCGCCGCGTACTCTCCGAGCGAATGCCCGGCGACCACGTCCGGCGTCACACCGCGTTCCAGCAACTCGCCCAACAATCCCACGGAGCTCGCGAAGACCGAGAGTTGATACGGCACTTCTCCGTCACCGACTTGTCTCCGCACCGCCTCCGCGACCTCACCGGATATTGCGCCACCGGCGCTGCCCTGACCGGGGAAGACCACCGCTCTACGAATTTCCACGCCGTCTCCTCCCCTAAATCCTGTACAGGTTCGCCGCCCACGTCAGGCCGAAACCGAAGCCCACCGTGATGATGTACCTGCCCGGCTCGAAGTCATCGTAGATGTCCGGGTAGGAGATCGGGATGCTCCCCGCCGACGTGTTCCCATACCGCCCCACGTTCGTCACGATACACCCCTGCGGCACCGCCAATTTCCTCGCCGCTGCCTGTATTATGCGGGCATTTGCTTGATGCGGAATGATGTACTGCACGTCGTCGAGGCTGATGCCGTTTCTTGCGACGAGTTTTTCGACCATCTCCGGGAATACCTTTACGGCGAACTTGAAGACTTCGCGACCGTTCTGGGAGAGTTTCTGTTCTTCGGCGGGGTGTCCGGCGCGGCCATAGGGCGCCATGCGGCCATCCGCGCCGAGCAAATGGTCCACGAAGCCGGACTCGCCGTCGCCGCGTTCCAGGACCACCGCGCCCGCGCCGTCGGCGAAGAGGACGGCGGTGGCACGGTCGTTGGGGTCGACTATGTCGGTCATGGCGTCGGCGCCGATGAGCAGGACGCGGTTGGCGATGCCGCTGCCGAGCATGGAGCTTGCGACCGAGGCGGCGTAGGTATACCCGGCGCACGCGGCGGCTACGTCCATCGCGCCTACGCCAGGGGCGTTTATGGCTTCGCCTACCAGGCAGGCTACGGAGGGCATGGACTCCGGGGATGTGGAGGTGGCGCAGACGATGAGGTCTATGGATTCGCCCGTAATGCCCGCGTGTTCGAGGGCGGCTTTGGCGGCGTCGATGGCGAGGGTGACGCAATTCTCTCCGTCGGCGACGAAGTGACGCTCCTCGATGCCGGTGCGTTCGACGACCCAGTCGTGAGTCGTGTCGAGGCTTTCGGACAGATCGTGGTTGGTTACGATCCGGCCCCCGAGGGCGCGTCCGACGCCCGAGATCTTCCCGACCGCCGGCCCGCTCAATTGACGTCCCCGACAGGCGTGGCGACGCCGGAGAGAGCGGTTTCCAGTTCCTCCGGGAGCCCCGCGCCGGTCTTGGAGATGCCGATCAGGGCATTCCTCACGCCGCGAGCCCGCGAGTCGCCGTGGCCTATGACAACCGAGCCGCGCACGCCGAGCAGGAAGGACCCGCCGTAGTTCTCGGGGTCGACTTGATCTCTAACTTCTACCAGTCGTGGGCGCAGCCGGGCGGCGGCGAGCTTGTCGAGGGCACCGCCGGTCATGGCGGTGCGGACCATCTGAAGCACTTCACGCGCCACGCCCTCGGCGGTCTTGAGGACGACGTTGCCGGTAAAACCGTCCGTGACCAGCACATCGGCGGCGCCCGTCCCTACGTCGCGGCCTTCGACGTTGCCGACGAAGGATATTCCGGCTTGTTCCCGGAGGAGCTGGTGAGATTGTTTAGTCAGGTCGTTCCCCTTGCCAGGCTCTTCGCCGACGTTGATCAAACCAACGCGCGCATCCTTCAACCCGAAGTATTTGCGTGCGAACACGCTCCCTAGAATAGCGAAATTCAACAGGTCGTGCGGCCTGCAATGCACCGTCGCCCCCGCATCCACGAGCAACACCGGGGACGTAAACGGCAACACCGTGGCAATACCCGGCCTACGACAACCCTTTACGCGCCCAACCCGCAACAACGCCGCCGCCACCGTCGCACCCGTGTTTCCAGCGGAGAAAAATGCATCGGCCTCGCCGTCCCTGACAGTCTGCGCCGCGACGCTCACGCTAGATCTCGGACGCGCTCGCAGCGCGGCGGCGGGGTCTTCGGTCATGCTGATAACGCCGTCCGCCTCACGCACCGAGACGTTGGGTGGCGGTTCGGGACCGAGGACGCTTTCGAGCGATGCCCGGTCGCCGACCAGCAAGAATTCGTCTTGCGGCAGGGTACGGGCGGCTTCGAGGGTTCCGGCGATTATTTCATGGGGGGCGTGGTCTCCACCGAGGGCGTCGACCGCGATCTTCAAGAAGAACCAGGTCCCGTTATTCGGTGGCTTCCACGGCGACTACGGTACGGCCCTTGTAGTTTCCGCAGGTCGGGCAGACCCGGTGTGGGCGGCGCGGTGAGCCACAGTTCGGGCAAGCCATCAGGTTGAGGCTCTTCATCGCGTGGTGCGCCCGGCGCTGGTCGCGGCGGGCCTGTGAGGTCTTCTTCTTCGGTACGGCCATGTCTGTTACCTCCTGTAAATCGTTCGTTGTACTATCAAAAGCCCGAGGCGAACAGCCCGTCGAGCCCCCGCCAACGCGGGTCTATCTCCTCTTCCCCGGCCTCCGGGCGCACCGGTTGGCTACCGGGGCTGAACACCTGCATCGGCACCTCGCTCATCAGCGCCCGCACCGCGTAGTCCCGTACGTCCAGCTCCCATTCCTCAACGGAAAGATCCGTGTCGTCCGGGCCGGTAAGCAACTCCGAATCTCCGAACTCGAGGTCGAGCGCCGTTGGTTCCAGCGTCCGATCGCACGTCGTCCAAAGTTTGACGACGAAATTGAGGTCCAGATGCAAACCTTCGGAGACCTTTGTCACGACGATGTCGGCTCTAGCGTTCTCTGTTTCGTGTTGACGTCCGTAGAGTTCGAAGGGCTCGACGTCGAAGCTCGCAGAGAGTTCGTGCCGGTCCCCGACCTCGGCACCAGAACGCCGCAAGGGGATCTTCTTCATGCGGCTATTTTACTCTTCCTGGACGCCTTGCAACCTGGAGCGGCCTTTTTGGACCGCTTCGAGCAGCCGCCCGAGATTGTCCTCCAGGTTGGCTAGGACCTCGTCGGCGTAGTCTTCGGCACCGAGGCGTATCTCGCGCTCGCGGCGGCGGGAGTCCTCCATAATTTCGGCGCTGCGCTTCTCGGCGCGCTTGAGGACTTCCTCCTCGGAGGTGATCTTCTCGGCCTCCTCCTGGGCGCCCCGGATGATGCGGTCGGACTCGCTGCGGGCCTCGTCGAGCATGGCTTGGCGCTCCTTGACGATCCAACGCGCCTGCTTTAGCTCCTCGGGGATGGTCTGGCGCATCTGGTCTATGACGTCGAAAGCCGCGTCGCGGTCGACCATCGCCGTGTTGCCGAAGCCGGGGAAGCTACGCGCTTCCTCCACCAACTCCTCCAACCTGTCTATGAGTACCAGTACATCCATCCTCTTACCTACCCTTTGTCGTTATTCGTCTGTATCTTACCGTGTCCGCCCGAATATATTTCGCGCACGCTCTCAAGTATGCCCTCCGGCACCAGCCCGCGCACCTCGCCATCGAACAACGCGATCTCCCTCACCGCGCTCGACGACAGGAAACTATGCTTGGCCTCGGCCATGATAAACACCGTTTCGAGCGCCGGATACAACGTCCGGTTGAGTTGCGCCTGCTCGAACTCGGACTCGAAGTCCGAGACCGCCCGCAAGCCTTTTATAACCACCTGAGCGCCCTGATCGCGGGCGAAGTCCACCAGCAGCCCGTTCATCACCTCGACCGAGACGTTGTCCAAATCAACGGTTACCTTCTCTATGAGCCGCGCCCGGTCGGCGGCGGGGAGCTTGGGGTGCTTGCGCGGGTTCCCCCCGACGGCGACCACGACGTGGTCGAAGAGCGTCGCCGCCCGCCGGATTATGTCCAGGTGTCCTTCCGTAACCGGGTCGAAGCTGCCGGGACACACCGCTACGTTCATCGTAAGCTCGGTTCTCTCAAAAAAAGTAATGACCGTCTTACCGTAACGACGGCTGACTCCCTTCAACTCTAGCGTGCTCTGTTGTGGCGGATCGCCACTCTCGTATACGACCCTCCCATCCGGGACGAGCCGCGAGCGCAACCGCGAAAATAGATTCCCCACCTGCGCGGGCGCGATTCTATATGGCGGGTCCAAGAATATCAAATTGAATAGTTGACTGCCCCCGGCCAACTTCCCCAACCCACGCTCCACATCCATCCGCAACACTTCCGCTCTCTCGGCCAACCCCGTCCGCCGCAGGTTGTCCCGAATCGCGGCCACCGCCCGACCATCTTTTTCGACAAACACCGCCCGCTCACACCCCCGGCTCAGAGCCTCTATCCCCAGAGCCCCCGTCCCCGCGTACAGATCCAACACCGCCCCACCGTCGAAAAACTGGCCCAAAGAATTGAACAGGCTCTCGCGAACGCGGTCGGTCGTGGGCCGAACGCCGGGCGGCACGGCAGCGAGCTTCACGCCGCGAGCGGTACCGGCTATGATGCGCACTCTCTAGCTCATTCCCGGAACAGCCACTCGACGTCCGCGCCGAGTTGCTCCCGGATCTCACGCCGCAAGGGCCGATGGTCCGCTCTTTTGAGCGTCGGGTCGGCGGCGACCAACTCGAAGGCCTCGCGCCGCGCCTCCACCAGCACTTCGATGTCGCGCAGGAGGCTCGCCACCTTGAGATCGCGCATACCGCTCTGGCGGCTCCCGAAGAGCGTTCCTTCACCGCGAATCCGCAGGTCCACCTCGGAGAGCTTGAAGCCGTCCTGGTGTTCGACGAGGGCTTCGAGGCGGCTGCGGGCATCATCGGTCTTTGGAGACCCGATCAGGAAGCACTTCGGCGGATGCAAACCCCGGCAGACTCGCCCGCGAAGCTGATGAAGCTGCGAGAGCCCAAACCTCTCGGCGCCCTCGATCACGATGGCGCTCGCGTTCGGCACGTCCACCCCGACCTCCACCACGACCGTAGCCACCAGCACCTCGATCTCCCCGGCCCGGAACGCCGCCATCACCGCCCGTTTCTCGTCGGCCTTCATCCGACCGTGCAAGAGCCCCACGCGCCGCTCGGGATAGACCTCCGACTCCAACTCCTCGAACAACTCCTCCGCCGCCCGCACGTCCTCCAGCGCCTCGGACTCCTCGACCAGCGGGCAGATCACGAACGCCTGACGACCGTCCTCCAACTCGCTGCGCACCGCTTCGTAAGCCTCGGCTCGTTCCGCGACCTCCACGATGCTCGTCTCGACCGGCTTTCGTCCCGGCGGTAGCTCGTCGATGATCGAAACTTCCAGATCGCCGTAGAGCGTGAGAGACAGCGTGCGCGGGATGGGCGTGGCGGTCATGACGAGCGTGTCGGGAATGGTGCCTTTCTCCCTGAAGACCATACGCTGACCGACCCCGAAGCGGTGCTGCTCGTCCACGACGACCAGCGACAAATCGCGGAACTCGACGCCCTTCTGGATCAGGGCGTGCGTCCCGATCACGACGTCCGCCGCCCCACTCGCCACAGCCGCCAACGCCTCCCGCCGCTCCACCGCCCCCTGAGACCCCGTCAGCAAGACCACGCTCATCGGCAACCCCGAAAGCGCCCCGGAGATGGAGAGATAGTGCTGCTCGGCCAGCACTTCGGTAGGAGCCATCAGCGCCCCCTGCCCGCCGGATTCGACCGCCGAGAGCAAGGCCGCCACCGCAACCACCGTTTTGCCGCTCCCGACGTCGCCCTGCAGCAGCCGGCGCATCGGTTTCTCCAGGCGCATGTCCGCCAGTACTTCCTCGGTCACGCGCTCCTGCGCCC
>JACDDK010000058.1 GCA_013817025.1 Rubrobacter sp. | reverse complement strand
GGGGCCGATGCGCGAGGCGCTCAAGGAGAAGCTGGATGAATGTCCGGCCAGCATCTCGCGGGGCGAGATAGAGGAGATCGGGGCGAGAATAGGCCTGGAGGACCCCTCGGAGGCCGCCCGACTCTTCGACCGTCTAAAAGGAGTTTCGTGGCGCGGCGAATACGTCGGCACCGACGAGAACGGCTGGGCCACCGCCCGCGTGGTCGAGGTCAGCTAGAAGATCTCGCCGCCCGACCCCATCCCCAGCCGCCACGGTAGTTAGAGAGCGCCTGGGGATGGGGTAAAAAGCCTTCGTGGAGACACGGTCGGCACAACCACCGTTCAGGGATCGGGCCGAGGCCGGGCGGATGCTCGCCGATCGCCTGCTCCGTTACCGCGACGCGGCCCCGGTGGTTCTCGCGTTGCCTCGTGGCGGTGTGCCGGTGGGGTTCGAGATCTCACGCGCTCTGCGGTCGCCGCTGGACGTATTCATAGCACGCAAGCTCGGCGCTCCGGATCAGCCCGAGTTGGGCATTGGGGCTGTGGCACAGGACGGCACGCGGCTCTTGAACGAGCGCATCGTCGCCCACCTGGGGATTTCAGAGCACTATCTGGAGTCCGTTACACGGAGAGAACACGCGGAGGTCGAGCGGCGGCTAAAGCTCCTTCGCGGCGACCGGCTCGAGCCCAAAGTTCGAGGAAGAACCGCGATACTGGTGGACGACGGCCTCGCCACCGGCGTGACGGCGCGAGCGGCCATAGCGGCGCTCGCACGGCGAAAACCCCGACGCCTCATCCTCGCCGTTCCGGTGTGCGCGGCACGGATGGCGGAGGTTATTCGTCCCGAAGTGGACGAACTGGTCGTGCTCGAAACTCCCATGGATCTCCAGGCCATCAGCTTCTGGTATTTGGACTTCGAGCAAGTCCCGGACGAAGAGGTGATCCAACTTCTGGATATCGCCCGCCGTGAACAAGCCCAGCGGTATCCGCCATCCCACCCGGAAGGCTTCTAGCGTAAGACTTCCCGAGTGAGCCGGGTGGCGTTTACCGACGACCCGGCGTACTCTCCATCGTTGGACGGACTTCGGAGACTTCCACGTCCGACCCCGGTGGCGGTGGATTCGAAGCGGGTGCGAAATGCCGCACGAAGGTGGATAAAGTAGACCAAAGAAACGGAACTTGAGAAGGAGTGTGCGACTTGCACGTCTACAGCGACGGTAGCATGAAAGACCACGTCAACGAACGCTCCGGCGTGGAGGTCCCCGCACGGTTTCCGGCCGCGCTGGCCGGGGTCGAGGCCGCGGAGAAAGCCGGCGTCGGTGTGGAGCATCGGCCTTGCGAGTCCGCGCCGGAGGACACTCTTACGGCTGCCCACGATACGGGGTATCTGCGGCATCTCGAAGAGGTATCAACAGCGGGTGGTGGGGTTTTGGATCCCGACACGGCACTCGGACCGGGCTCATGGGCGGTGGCGCTATTGACCGCCGGTGCTGCCGTGGGAGCGGTCGAAAGTGCGCTCTCCGGCACGACGGCCTTCGCCGTGTCTCGTCCCCCCGGACACCACGCCGGACGGCGAACCGCGATGGGCTTCTGCCTCCTCAACAATGCCGCCGTCGCCGCCGAACACGCCCGCTCTCGCGGTCTGCGGCGCATCGCCATTCTCGACTGGGACGTCCACCACGGCAACGGTACTCAGGATATCTTCTACGAGGACGCCGAAATTCTGTACCTCTCCGCCCACCGCAGCCCCTTCTATCCAGGCACGGGGGCCTCCTACGAAGTAGGTGTGGGATCGGGCGAGGGCTTCACGGTGAACGTCCCGCTGCCCGCCCGTTCCGGCGAAGACCTCTACGCCGCCGCTTTCGCGGGCGTATTCCTGCCCATCCTGCGCGAGTTCCAGCCGGAGTTGCTGATCGTCTCGGCAGGCTACGACGCCCACGCTGCCGATCCTCTTGGCGGGATGCGTCTCGAAACAGAATCCTTCGGGCGCTTCGCGGCGGCGGTCTCCAGCCTAACGCGAGAAATTGATGCGCCGCCGCCAGCCTTCCTGCTCGAAGGCGGCTATGACCTCGACGCGCTCTCGGCCTGCGTAGCCACTACCATGATCGGTGCGAGTGAAGAGCCGCCCGACTGGAACTACGCCGTCGAGGTTTCACCCGTCGAAGAGAGCCGGTCGTCGCACGCGCCGTACTGGGAATCTCTGCGGTAGCCGCGGGAACGAGAAAGGAGCGACGCCCGAACTTCGGGCGTCGCTCCTTTTCGGAAGCTGGATGTAGTTTGTTTACGCGGCGGTGGTGGCCAGGAAGCGACCGTATTCGCCGGAGCGGATCATCTGCTCGGCTTCGCGCTGAAGCTGGCGGATGCGCTCGCGGGAGACGCCCATCTCGTCGCTGAGTTGCGCGAGGGTGGCGGGCTCTTTGGCGTCGAGGCCGTAGCGGCGAACGAGTACGTGGCGCTGACGCTCGGGGAGCTGCTCGATGGCGGCGCCTAGGCCCTCGGTTTCCATGTCGCGCATTACCGCGCCAGCGGTGTCCGAGGCTCGCTCGTCCTCGATCAACTCGCCTAGCTCGGAACTGTCGCCGTCGGAGCTTAGTGGCTGGTTGAGGCTGGTGGCGTCGGGCATGGCGCTCTTTACGTCACGCACTTCGTCCGCCGTCCATCCGAGAAGACCGGCTACTTCCTCGTCGGTCGGGTCGCGCTCGAGGTCCAGCGAGAGCTCGTTGTAGGCGCGGGCCATCTTCCGGATCTTGTCTCCCATGTGGACGGGAACCCGGATGGTGCGGCCCTTATCCGCCACGGCGCGCTGAACGGCCTGGCGGATCCACCACGTCGCGTAGGTCGAGAACCTCCAACCACGTTCGGGGTCGAACTTCTCCACAGCCTTCATCAGGCCAATGTTACCCTCCTGTATGAGATCCTCGAACGGCAACCCCATTCCCCGGTACTTCTTGGCAACACTCACCACGAGGCGCAGGTTCTTCTCGACCAACCGCTGTCGAGCCGCTACGTCCCCACTACGAGCACGCCGCGACAGGTCCCGTTCCTCGTCGTGCGAGAGCAGGTTTCCCTTGTCTATTCGAGCGAAATACCCCGGTATGAGATCCGGCGTGTCCGTGCTCCGCTCCCGCTTCTGTCTGCTATTCGTTTTCTCCATCCGCTACCTCCAATACTCGCTCCGATCGGCTTGACCACCGTCCACGGACGCCAAACCGCGCCCGAGCCAATGCTTTCTCCACAGTGGCCCCGACGCGCTTGAAGCTCGTCTCGCTTTGCGAGGGTCTACCTATCAGATACTGACAACTGCATAATAATAACCCACTGGAACTAGTTTGTCAATACTTCGGAACCCTCGCATCTATGCGGAAGTCCGGCGCAGGGTACCAGCTTTCTCGCCGCGTATCTCCACCCGAACCTCGCCTGCGCCCTCGACGACCCAGACCACACGGCGGACATAGTCCGAGGGTAGGCCGTTGAAGAAGGCGGAGTCCTTCCAGGCGCCGCCGACTAGCGCCGAGCGACCGGCGAGGTGTCCTAGCTCGACCACCGGCTCGCCGGAGACCAGGCTCGCGCCTTGCGGCAGCGAGATCTCAGCCTTCACCGGTTTGGTGAGCTTCTTGTCGGCGGCGACTTGGGTGACGTTCGTGGGCAGGTAGCCGGTGTTCTCGACAGTCAGCTCCAGGCGGCGCAGGTTCGGGGCCAGCGTCTCGGTTTTGAAGTTCGCTTCGAGGCGCGGCGCGGTCGCGGCGTGGGCGAGAGCGAACGCCGTGAGTTTCTCGCACTCGGCTTCCAGGTACTTTGGGGGCGGGTTCTGAGCGGTGAACTTGGTCTTCCAGCCGCCGATCTCCACCCGTCCAAGCTGTGGGTGGTCGAAGGGCCGCCACGTTATGAAGCCATCGCCGTCCAGTTCTTCGTCGTTCCAGGCGAGCATCTTTAGCTGCGCTTCCTCGGGTGGGTTGCGGAAGAACTCGATGAAGTTATCGACCTCGACGCCGGCTGCTTTCGCCATCGACCAGAACTCCACGGTGAAGGCGAGGATACCGTAGTAATCATAGGCCCAGTCGTCGAACGCGCCGGTGATGAACTTGTCGGCCTCGTAGCGGAAGTCGTGGTAGACGGAGATATTGGGGTAGCCGGTAAGCTTTGTGCCTCGATCCCCGATGGCTTTGTACACGGCGAGGTCGTGGCCGGGCATGTCCGAATCGGGACGGTTGGAGTAGGGCCGCAGCAGAGCGCCGCAGAAGGTGTGGTAAGTGTGAAGGGAGTAGACGTTCTTACGGGCGAGCAGCGCGTCTACGTGCGCCCGTGACTCGGGTTCGGAGAGTGGGTACGGTCCCGCGCCGCGTTGTTCGGCGTCCTCGCGCCAGTGGTAGGGGTATTGGCGGTTCATATCCAGGCCGTGGAAGGGCTGGGCGATCTTGCGCTCGAAGCCGTCGTAGTCCTTGAAAATGCCTTCCTTGTAGATGCGGTAGTACGCGCCGTCGGGTTCGTCCTCGTCGGGAGCTCGGGGGATCATGAGGCGCGGGTCCTTCTCGGAGACGCGCCATTCGCCGTTGGCGTCAGCGATGCGCATCTGGACTATGTGGCCGTCGCCGTCGAGGTCGTCGGGTTGGAGGCCGGGGTCGGGTTCTTGCTCGGGCCAGGGGCGGGTGGAGGCGCGCAGGGTGTGGGGGGTGGTGAGGTAGCGTTCGGCACCGTCGGGGGAGAGGCGAGGGAGGACGTAGAAGGCCTGTTCGTCGAGGAGGCGTGTGATGCGCTCGTCGGTGCCGTGGCCGGTTAGGAGGGTTTGTATAAGGTGGAGGGCACACATCGAGCCGGTGACTTCGCCAGCGTGGGTGTTGCCGTCGACCCAGAAAGCGGGTTTATCGCGGGCGGGGCCGGTATCCTTGTTGGTGATTTCGGCTAGCGGTATCTCCCGTCCCTCGCGGCTCTGGCCGATGGATGAGATCGAGCAGAGCTTTGGATGCTCGCTGGCGAGGACGTGCAGGGTTTCCGTCAACTCTGCGTAAAGCAGGTAGGTATCGAAATTTATGTTCATTTTGGCCTTTCCATTTGGGGCGAAGAGAAGCATACACATTTGGCGAAGAATCGTGCCGACAATAAATCTCATCGAAAACCCCAAAATGTGGGGTGCGAAGATGTTAACCTTCATCATGTAGGGGGATGTGGCGTTGGCCCGCTCCGGATCGTATCTAAGGCGTAAAGAGGGATATATAATTGCTTTTCAGGCAGCAGGTTAGGCGGCGAACGGTCGAAGGCGGTGAGGTGCTGGACGCCTCGGTTGGAACGGTCCTCGGGGGACGTTACAGAATAGAGAGCACCCTCGGCACGGGGGGGATGGCGGTCGTCTACAAGGCGGAGGACGCCATCCTCGGTCGTAAGGTCGCCCTGAAAACACTGCGTCCCCGATACGCCGAAGAGCCGACTTTCCGGCGGCGCTTCAAGCAGGAGGCGCGGGCGATGGCCTCCCTGGACCACGAGAACATCGTCAAAGTTTACGATATCGCCCAGGACGGCGACGCGCCGTTTATCGTGGCCGAGTACGTCAAGGGCTACGACGTTGGGGATTTGCTGAAGCGTAGCTCCACGTTAAACGAGCAGTTCGCGCGCCGGATCTCCGAGCAGCTTCTGGGGGCTCTGGCTTATGCTCACCGGCGAGGCATCATCCACCGGGACATAAAGCCCTCGAACATCCTCATCAACACCGAGGGCGTGGTGAAGGTGGCGGACTTTGGGATAGCGCGCATCGTCGAGGAGGACAACCCGGACACCGGGGAACCGGGGGAGATCGTGGGCAGCGCCCGGTACATGAGCCCGGAGCAGCTTCAGGCTGCGGAGGCGATGCCCCAGAGCGACATCTACTCCGTGGGCATCCTGCTCTACCACTGTCTTACGGGCGCGCCGCCGTTCTCGGGCGATGTGAAGAGCCTCGCTCGGCAGCATATGAAGTCCAGCCCGCGCCCGCCACGAAAGGTGAACCGTAAGATCTCACCGGCGATGGAAGCCGTGATCCTGAAAGCTCTGGCCAAAGACCCGAAGGACCGCTACCCATCCGCGGACGCGGTTCTCGACGATCTCGAAGCTGATTTCCCCCGTAGGGCGGCGGTCGGCACGGCGGAGGCACCGCTGCGGAGCGCGTCCAGTAGTGGCGGAAGCAGACTCAAAAAACTCGCGCTGGCTTCCGGGTTCGCGGTGTTGCTGCTCGGGGGTGGGACCGCGTTAGCCTCGACGCTCGGGTATGTGGATCTGCCGGGGCGGAGCGGACTGGAGGCTTTCAGCAAGCCCAGCACTCCCGCGGACGACGAGCCCGTAGCGGCCCCCGAGCAAGTCTCGGATCAGGGAGCGGAGCAAGAATCGAACCAAGCTCCAGAGCAAGAGGCGAACCAGGCCGCTGAGGAGCAAGCCGCTGAGGAGCCCGAGTCGGAGAACGTAGCTTCACGTGAGGCGGAGGTCGCGCCGGTGACCGAAGCTGTCCCGGAGGAGGAAGCGCCGCCGGCGGAGATGATCCCCGTCCCGGACGTGCGGACGTACTACGATTACTCCGCTGTGGAGATCCTCAACAACCGTGGTTTCGAGGCCGCTATCGTCTACGCCTACAAGGAAGGGTACGCCGACCGGGGCGTGGCCTGGGGAACGGACCCGGCCATCGGCACGATGGCACCCGCCGGGTCCACCATCACCGTCTACGTCACCCCGGAGGACTTCCGTCAGCCCCAGATC
>JACDDK010000057.1 GCA_013817025.1 Rubrobacter sp. | reverse complement strand
GGTGAAAGCTCCGAACGGTGATGCAGGCGGGGGGGATGTGGACCTCGTGTTCGTGCTCGGGGGAGATGGGACGATGCTGTTGGCGTCGCGGTTGTATCCGGGACGGGTCTTGCTGGGGGTTAACCTCGGGACGGTCGGCTTCATGTCCGGCATGCTGCCCGAGGAGATCGACTCGGGCGTCGGGAAGGTCCTCGACGGTGGGCTGCACGTTCAGGAGTACCGGATGCTGGAGGTGCGCGTCAACGACGAGGAGGCTACGCACCTGGCGGTCAACGATGCGGTGCTCATAAAGCCGACGCCGCATCAGATCACCTCGGTCGGCGTCTGCGTTGGCGGGGAGGATCTCGTAACCGTCCAATGCGACGGCTTTATCGCCGCGACACCGCTGGGTTCCACGGCCTACGCACTATCCGCGGGCGGCCCCATAATCTCCGGCGACGCGCAATGCTACGTCCTCGTCCCCATAGCGCCGCATTCGCTCGTGAGCCGTCCTATGGTGCTCGGGGAGACGCAAGTCACGCGGTTGGAGTTGGTCGAGCGTAGCGCGCTGCTGTCCATAGACGGGATGGAGCCACGGGAGATACCGGCTGGAGGGCATGTGGAGATCGGGCTTTCGCGGGAAAGCGTTAGAATAGCCCGAACGGAGGAATGGACGTGGTGGCGAGCGGTACGGAGGACGTTCCTGTAGTGCTCACGGAACTTTCCGTCGAGAACGTGGCCCTGATCGAGGCGGCCACTCTGGAACTCGCGCCCGGTCTCAACGCCATTACCGGCGAGACCGGCGCTGGCAAGACCCTGCTCGCAACCGCCCTGCAAATGCTCCTTGGCGGCCGCGCCCGCTCCGAAGCCGTCCGCGCCGGCGCCAAGAAAGCCACCGTCGAAGGCACCTTCTCACTCCCCGAAGACCTGATGTCCAACATCCTCTCGGATGCTTTGGGCGAATTGGCCGAAGACCTCGATACCGAAGACGGCCTCTTCCTGCGCCGCACCCTTACCGGGGACGGTCGCTCTAAATGCTACGTCAACGGCATCTCGGTCCCGGTGCGCTCCCTCGCCGCGCTCGGCGAGAAGCTCGTGTCCTACCACGGCCAACGCGAACAGGCCCGTCTCACCGAACCCGCCGAACAACTCGCCATCCTGGACGATTTCCTGGACAAGGCCGCGGCGGGGGCCAAGGGGGAGCATCGGGAGTTGTGGGGTGCGGTGCAGCGGGATCGCCGGGAGCTGGCCGGGATCACGGCTTCCTCCGAGGCGCGGTTGCGCGAGTTGGACTTCCTGCGCTTCCAGGTCAAGGAGATCGAAGACTTCGGCTACACCGCCGAGGAATCCGCCGACCTCACCCGCGAACGCGACCGTCTGCGCAATGTTACCGAACTGATGGAGAGCGCCGCCACCGCCACCGCTGTCCTCTCCTCCGAGGAAGGTGGAGCCGTCGAGGCCGCCGCAAGCGCCGCGTCCGAGCTCGAGCGCGCCGCCCGCCACGACGAAGGTCTCTCGGGGCTGTTGGAGCGTTTGCGGGGGCTCTCGGCGGAGATGACGGACGTGGTCTACGAGCTTCGGGCCTACGTCGAGGAGTTGGAAGCCGACCCGAACCGGCTGGAGGCCGTCGATGAACGCCTAGCCGCTCTGCGGGCGCTGGAGCGCAAATACGGCGACGACCTGGACGGTTTCCTGCAAGAATCGCTGGCGCGGCTCTCGCGTCTCGAAAATCTAGACGAGGAAACGGCAACGTTCGAGGAGCGGATCGCGTCGGGCGAGCGGCGGCTTGGGGAGCTGTCGGTGAAACTGTCGGCGGGCCGGGACCAGGCGGCGGGGAGGCTGGCGAAAAAGGTGCGAGAGAACCTGTCCGGTTTGAACCTCGGCGGCACGGTCTTCAAGGCGGAGTTGGTATCGGTCGAACCGGGGCCAAACGGAGTGGAGCGGGTGGAGTTCGTGGTTCAGACCAATCCCGGTGAGCCGGAGCTGCCGGTTCGGCGGTATGCGTCGGGGGGGGAGCTTTCCCGGATCATGCTGGCCATACGCCTCGCACAGGAGCGGGTCGAGCCGGGCGCAACCTACGTCTTCGACGAGGTCGACGCGGGCATCGGCGGGGAGACGGCCACGGCGGTGGGCGCGAAGCTCCGGGAGCTTGGGGGACGAAATCAGGTGCTCACCATCACCCACCTGCCGCAGATAGCGTCGGAGGCCGGGGCTCAGATCGTGGTGGAAAAAGAAGAGTCGAACGGGCGTACGATCACGCGCATCCACACTGTCGAGGGCGACGAACGCCGCCGCGAACTCGCCCGGATGCTATCGGGCCGGGTGGACGAAGCCTCGCTGGCCCACGCCTCGGAGCTTCTGGTGAACCGATGAAGGGCTACTTCCGCCGCAAGAAATTGGATCTGAGCCCGAACGGTACGAGGCACGAGTTCCGGCTCTCGGGGACGGCGGTACTCGGCATGAAAACCAAAGCGATAGTGCCGCGATTGGGTCCAGGCAAGATCGCGATAATAAACCACGAGAACCTGGACCGTGTCACCGCCGAGACGCTGGTCGAAGCCGGGGTCGGCGTTGTGGTGAACGCGGCGGGCTCCTCGACCGGCTTATATCCAAACCTCGGCCCGTTCATCCTGGCGCGGGCGGGGGTGTACATCTTGGACAACGTCGGCCTGAAAGTCTTCGAGAAGCTAACATCGGGCGACGAGATCGAGGTTCGCGGTGATGGCGTCTACCACGCCGGGGAGCTGGTCGCCACGGGCCAGCACCTCTCCCGGGAGGTCGCCGAGCGTCGGCTGCGCGAGAACCAGGAGGGCGTGGGCGTAGCACTCGAAAGTTTCGCCCAGAACACCGTCGAGTTCATGCGCCGCGAGCGGGACATCCTGTTCTCCACGCTGGACGTACCACCCGCCGTGCGGCGGGAAATTCGCGGTCGTCAGGTACTCGTGGTCGTGCGCGGCTACGATTACCGGCAGGACCTCGCCGCCCTCGGCCCGTATCTGCGGGGCGTGAAACCGTTCATTATCGGGGTGGATGGCGGGGCGGACGCGGTGTTGGAGGTCGGCGCTAAGCCGCACGTCGTTTTCGGGGACATGGATTCGGTCTCGGATCGGGCGCTCGGGGTCGCGGACCACGTGATAGTCCACGCCTACATCGACGGCGCGGCGCCGGGACTCGACCGAGTGAAGAAGGCGGGCGTCAAGGACGCGACAACGCTCGCGGCGCCAGGGCTTTCGGAGGATATCGCGATCCTGGTCGCGGAGCAGTGCGAGGCGGAGTTGATCGTGGCGGTCGGCACGCACGTCGGGCTGGTGGAGTTCCTCGACAAGGGCCGCCGGGGCGCGTCTTCGACCTTCCTCACACGCCTGAAGGTCGGGGCGAAGCTGGTGGACGCGAAGGGCGTCTCGAAGCTCTACCCGTCGCAGGCCTCGGTGTGGCAGCTCGTGGCGCTGGTCGTCACGGGGCTAACCGTAGTTTCGGCTGTCGTGTACTCGTCGCGGCAGCTAACAGGCATCTTCGAGTTGCTCGCCATCAAGCTGCAACTGCTGCTCGGGATCTAGGCGTGCCGGACCTTCGCTACCATCTTATCTCCCTGATCTCCGTCTTCCTGGCTCTAGCCGTGGGTGTCCTGCTCGGCGTGGCGATGGCCGACGGCGGCGTGGTAACCGAAGGACTTCGCGGCCAGATAAAGGACGTTCGCCAGCGCCTCGACGATCAGAACAAGCAGATATCGCGCCGCGACGAGGAGATAGCGACCCTCCAGGAGCGCACGCGGGAAGACCAGGTCGTAACCGAGGAAATGTCCGAGGTGATGATCGCCGGAAGCCTGACCGGTACGAACGTCGCCCTGGTCTCTGGCCCCTTCGCCGACGCCGAAACCACCCAGAGTGTCCAGAGCGCCCTCGACGACGCGGGTGTGGACTTTACCTCGGTGACCAGCCTCGATGAGCCGTCGCTCTTCGAGGTGACCGGCCCCGAGGCAGATCCCGCGGCCCTGTACGCCACGGAGACCGAGGAGATCCTGAGCGACGACGGTTCCGGCGCGCCCGAGGTCATAATCTTCATCGGCGGGCGGGACGAGGCTCCGAACACCGAGATCTACAACGACACCCTCAACACCGCCCAGACTACTATGTTCGAGGCCTGGATCGAAGCCGGAACCAAAGTAGTGGCCGCCGAACCCGCCACAGCCCGCCGCAGCGAGATCCCACTGTTCCAAGACGCCGGCATCCCATCCGTCGATTACGCCGACCGCGCCGCCGGCCGCGCCGCTCTGGTCCGCTTGGTCATCACCAACTCCAACGGCGCATACGGCACCAAAGACTCAGCCTCCGAAGCCTTCCCAAGGGATCCCGGCTAAAGATTGCAGCTTTCGGCAATCGGCTTCTCGACTCGTGGAGAGCCGAACGATACCCAAAGCTACAAGCCAGTCGATCCGGGAAACACCGTAAAACGCTAAACTCTCTCCGTGACACTCTCCACCATCGCCATAATCCCCGCCCACGACGAAGCCGAACGTCTTCCCGAGACCCTCGCGGCCCTGTCGAACATTCCCGGCCTTATAAGAGTGATCGTAGCGGACGACGGCAGCCGCGACGCCACCGCCGAGATCTCCCACGCCCACGGCGCCGAAGTAGTGGAGGCCGCACCAAGAGGACAACCGTCCGGTAAAGGAAACGCCTTGCTCGTGGGCCTCACGGTCGCTCGATGCCTCGCGCCGGAGGCCGTACTACTCGCCGACGCGGACCTCGGCGCCAGCGCCTCAAAGCTCGCGGGCTTGATCGGAGCCCTCGACGAACGAAATCCCGTAGCCATCGCAGCCTTCCCACCGGCGAAGTACGGTGGTTTCGGTCTCGTGAAGACACTGACCCGCCGCGCCATAGCCCGGCGCACCGGCCACGACTTCACCGAACCACTCTCCGGCCAGCGCGCACTGCTTCTCCCCGCTCTCGAAGCCTTGCCCGGCATAGCACCCGGCTTCGGGGCCGAGGCCGGCATGACCCTCGACCTGCTCGCCGCCGGCATCGAACCCCGCGAAGTCTCAATCCCCCTGACCCACCGCCCAACCGGAAAGACCCTCGCCGGCTTCGCCCACCGCGCCCGCCAGGGCCGCGACATCGTCCAGGCTCTCCGAGGCGACCGCCACCCGTGGTAGCGATCCTGTTTATTTGCGGCACCGCCCTAACCCTCGCAACCCTCGCGCTCGTCACCCGCCATCTTCCAAAACGCCGCAACTTCACCGGCAACCACATCCCAACCGCTACCGGTATCACACTTTTACCTATAATACTCACAACGCTGTTGGTGCTGTTCTCTGGCTGGGGGGCGGTGGCGTGGGATGCGGGGGTGGTGAGTTTCGTGGTTTACGCGGCGCTCTGTGGGGTGGTTGGGTTTGTCGACGACGTTTGGGGTGATGCGGGAGCGCGGGGTTTCAGGGGGCATTTCGGGGCGTTGATGAGAGGGCGAGTTACGACGGGGCTTGTGAAGGTGACGGTGCTCGGGGGTGGGGCGCTGTTGGTTGGAGTTTATGAGTTTGGGGTTGGGTGGGAAGCGTTGGTTGGGGCGGTTATTTTGGCCGGAAGTGCGAATTTGGCTAACCTCCTGGATCTTCGTCCTGGGCGGGCGCTGAAGTTTGTGGGGGTTCCGGTGTTTGGGTTGATGTACGTCGCGCCGGGTGGGGCGATGTTGGCGGTGGCGGGGATCGTTGGTGGGGCGGTTGGGGTATTTTATTTTGACGCGCGAGGGCGTATCATGCTCGGTGATGCGGGAGCTGCGATCTTGGGTGGCGTTTTGGGGTATCTGATCCTAGCTCACGGACCCGGAACACTCTGGTGGGTCTCCCTGGCGGCGATTCTCGGTCTCACGGCGGTAGCGGAGTTCTTTTCGTTCTCCAAAATTATAGAGGAGGTAGCGTTTTTGCGGCGATTCGATGCTTGGGGGCGGGGTAGAAATGAGTGAGAGCACCAAATACATCTTCGTTACGGGCGGTGTGGTCTCGTCTATCGGCAAGGGTACCAGCGCCGCGGCGCTCGGGATGCTGCTGAAGAACCGGGGATTCAAGGTCGTGCTGCAGAAGTTCGACCCTTACATCAACGTCGACCCCGGCACGATGAACCCTTATCAACACGGTGAGGTCTACGTTACGGAGGATGGTGCGGAGACCGACCTAGATCTCGGCCACTACGAGCGATTTCTGGACGAGAACCTTGGGCGGCTCTCCAACGTGACCACGGGGAGTGTTTATTGGGAAGTAATCCAGCGGGAGCGGCGGGGGGATTATCTCGGGGCGACGGTGCAGGTCATCCCGCACATAACCAACGAGATCAAGAGCCGCATCGGCCGCCTCGGTCAGGAGATGGACATCGTCATCACCGAGATAGGCGGCACCGTCGGCGACATCGAGAGCCTGCCGTTTCTCGAAGCGATCCGCCAGTTCCGTAACGACGTGGGCCGCGGGAACGTGATGTACCTGCACGTCTCCTATGTGCCGTACATCGAGGCCGCCGGGGAGCTGAAGACCAAGCCGACGCAGCACTCGACGCAGCGGCTGCGCGAGATCGGCATCAGCCCGGACGTGCTCATATGCCGTGCGGATCGACCGATAAGCGAGGAGATCCGGCGGAAAATATCCCTCTTTGGCGATACGGATTTCGACTCCGTGATCCCCGCCGAGAACGCCCCAACTCTCTACGACATCCCTCTGCGCCTGCACGCCGAAGGCCTCGAT
>JACDDK010000056.1 GCA_013817025.1 Rubrobacter sp. | reverse complement strand
GGACTAACCTTCACTTTCAGGTCCAGGTAGATGCGGGTGCCGAGCAGGCGTTCGACGTCGTGGCGGGCCTCGGTGCCGATGCGTTTGATGGTCTTACCGCCCTTGCCCAATACGATCATGCGCTGCGTGGCCCGTTCGACGTGGATGATGGCGTACACCACCGTGACGTTCTCCTTGCGCTCGACCTCGTCGATCTCGACGGCGATGGCGTGCGGAACCTCCTCGCGCAGCGTGTTCAAAGCCTTCTCCCGCACGTACTCCGAGAGGATCAGGCTCTCCGGGTAATCCGTATACGAACCGTCCGGGAAGTACCGCGGCCCCGGCGGCAACATCTCCGCCACCGCGTCCATCAGCAGCTCCACGTTCATGCCGGTCGTGGCGCTGAGGAGAAATATCTCCTTCCAGTCGCCCAATTTCGAGACGGCTTCGATGATCGGCAGGGCCGCCTCCTGGTTGGGCAGCAGGTCCGCCTTGTTGACGCACACGATAGCCGGGGTGCCGGAGCGATTGACTAGGTCCGCAATGTAGCGGTCGCCGCTCCCGACGCCTTCGGTCGCCTGTGGCGCGTCGAGCAGGAGCACAACGGCGTCGGACTCGTTGAGGCTGTCGGTGACTTGTTTCTGCATCCGGGCGCGCAGGGTGTCGCGAGGTTTCTGGGAGCCGGGGGTGTCCACGAAGACGGCCTGGTAATCGGGGCCGTTTCGGACGCCTCGGATCGGACTGCGCGTAGTCTGCGGTTGGGGCGAGGTGATCGAGACCTTCCGCCCCACCAGCCGATTGACTAGCGTGGACTTGCCAACGTTCGGACGCCCGACCACCGCGATAAATCCACTCCGAAAATCCTCGTTCACGGCGAAGTCACGCGCCGCGCTCACAAAACCTCCGGTCCGAAGGAGTTGGGTAAGATCTCCTCGAACGGATAACTCCGCATCCCCGAAGCCTCCGCCGGGTCCTCGACGATGACCTCTTCGCAACCGAACTCCCTCAAGACCTGCCGGCAAGCGCCACACGGAAAGCACGGCGCGGTGTTCGGGCTCGCGACGGCCACGAGCTTTATGCGGCGGTCTTCCGAGTCGGCGAGGGCCATGCGAGCGGCGGCGTTGCGTTCCGCGCAGACGCCCAGGCCATACGAGGCGTTTTCGACGTTGCAGCCAGGGTGAACGGCACCACCCTCGGTCAGGATCGCCGCCCCGACGCGGAAGTTGCTGTAGGGTGCGTAAGCGTTTGCGGCGGCGGCTCGGGCCGCGTCCATGACGCTCCTCCGTGAGTCCATGCGGCTCCTTTCTACAGCAGTTGAAAGACGGCCACGGTCACCAGAGAGCCTAGCACGGCGCCGGCGGCCACCTCGAAAAAGCCGTGCGCGCCGGACTCGATCCGGCTCTGGCACACTAACAAAGCCATGAGCAGCGTAATAACGGACAGCAGCCCCGCATAGCGCCCCGCCCCCGCATCCACCGCGATAAAACTAGCCGCCACCCAAGCCGCGAAAGACACCGCCGCGTGTCCCGAGGGCATCCCCCCGTAAAACGAGTTCGGCGAGCGCGTCAGCGCCTTGATGAGCAACACCCCAAGCGTCGCCAGCCCCAAGGAGACCACCGTGAGATGCCCCGGCCAACTCCGAACCCGCTCCAGAGTCTTCAGCGAGAGCGGCCCGAGGTCGTCCGCCAGGATCAAATATCCCACCAACACCGCCCCAATGCTCGTAACCAAAACCGCCCCCGCCGACACGTCTTTGGCGAGCTTGGCGAGCGGATGGTACTCCTTCGTTACCAAGTCCACCGCGAACTCCAGCGCCGTGTTGAGCATCTCCGTAGCCAAAACCAGCATGACCACGATAACGAGCGCCGCCAACTCCAGCGCGCTCACGTTTACCAGCAGACTCGCCACAAGCACCAGCACGCTCACCACAACGTGTATCCGCATATTGCGCTGCGTCCGAACCACGTACACGAGGCCCCGGTAAGCGTGCTCGAAGCTGCGCGAGATCCCCTGTTGTCCCTTGCGTGGCTTCACGGCGACTTCACTCTCGACCGCAGGCTTACTCTTCAGCGCCTGGGATCGATCCCATCACCGCAGCTTGAACCCGCGCCATCTCGCTCCCCTCGAAGTCCTCGCCGTGATCCATACCGCTCAAATGAAGCGTCCCGTGCACCACCAACTCCTCGATTCCCATCTCCGGCGACGCGCATTCCGGCGAGATCACGATCTCCCCCACCATCTCCCCATACACGCCATCCACCTCAAAACTCAACACGTCCGTCGGCCTATCCATCTCCCTGAACTTCAAGTTCAGTTCGTGAATTTGTTCCTGGCTCACGAGAGCCACCGAAACCTCGCCCACACGGTGAATTTCGAAGCCTCGACTGGAGAATGCGGCGGCGCAGAGTTCGGTGGCGCGTTCGGCGGTGAGTTCGCCACCGCCGGTCTCATCGAGGACGGCTACGGAGAACGGTGTGTTTTCGGGCGTGGGGTTCACGGGGTGCCGCCGGTTGGTTTGGCGACCGAGGCCGGGGCGACCGGGGTCGATGGTTTAGGAACTTGAGCTTTCGGGTCCGGGGCGGTATCCGGGTATTCGATGCGGGGGCCGATAAAGCCGATCATGGAGTCCCGAATGGCGTCTCCGACCTCGTGGATCTCACGCATCGTCAGGGCGCATTCGTCGAACTGCCCATCGTCGAGCTTGTGCTTGATGGTCCCCGCGACCACGTCCTCGATGCGCTTGGGCGTCGGTTTGGCGAGGGATTTCACGGTCGCCTCGACCGAATCGGCGAGCATCACGATGCCGGCTTCCCTACTCTTTGGACGGCCGGAGGAGTAGCGGAACTCGGACTCCCGGATCTGCTCGCCTTCCAGAGCCTCCTCATTGGCCTTGCGGTAGAAATATTCGATGCGCGTGGAGCCGTGGTGCTGGGCGATGATCTCCAGGATCTCCTGCGGCAGGTTCCAGGCACGCCCGATCTCCAGCCCATCCTTGACGTGGCGCTTTATGACGCGAGCCGAGAGAGTCGGGGTGAGGGCGTTGTGAGGGTTGATCTTCCCGATCTGGTTCTCCACGAAGTACCCCGGATGCTCCATCTTCCCGATGTCGTGGTAGTAGGACCCGACCCGCGCCAGCAACGCATCCGCCCCGATACGTTCGGCGGCGTTCTCGGACAGGGTGCCGACCTGCATGGAGTGGGCGAACGTACCGGGCGCTTTCTGGAGCAGCTTGTGGATCAACTCGTTACCAGGGTCCGAAAGCTCTAACAGCTTCATCGGCGTGAGGATATTGAAGGCGCTTTCGAGCAGCGGCAACAGAACCATCGCCAACATTAGCGAGAGAAGGCCGTTGCCGAGGCCCTTCACGCCCTGCCACAGGGCGACGGAGAGACCGGAACCCCCGATCAAGCTGACCGCGAACGTTACTATCGCCGTGGCCATCGCTATAAACAACCCGGCCTTTAGAAGTTTCTGGCGCGAGGATACGCGCACAGCCGTGTAGATCGCGAACCCCGACGAGAGTAACAGCGCCGCCGTGAGCAGGAAGTCGTCGCCGCCTATTACACCGATGTTGATACTGGATATGACGACCATCAGGAACATCAGTCGCGGGCCGAGAAGTATCGTACCCAGGATGGAAAGTCCCGCCAACGGCGTCAGGTACGGGTCGTATCCAAGCGAGATGAACGCCCGCGCAAGCGCCGTGAACAGGATCATCAGCGAGGCCGCGAGCAGGATGCGGATGGCGGCGTTGGCCTTCAGGATACGCCGCCCGAAACGTTCCATGAAATACCACGCTATCCCCATCTCCGTCGCCACCACGAGCCCGACCCCGAGGAAAACCGTCCAGGGGTTGGAGTCCCGGATGACGCTCACCGCCTCCAGTTGCGCGATATCCTGCCGGTCCAGCACCTCGCCGCGCCCGACGATGCGTTCCTGCTGTTGCACGGTGCTCTTTATCGGCTCGACCTCAGAAGCGGCGCTCCTGCGGGCGGTCTCGGTCGCCTCGCGGTCCACCACGTAGTTCGGCGCCAGAAAACCGCCGCTAAACAGACCCACGAGGTCCCTGACCTCCCCCGACGCATCTTGGCCGGCGGCGTCCGAGAGGCGCGACCGGGCCTCCGAGAGCGTCACCACCGAAGACGGCACGTCCTCCACCTCGTCGTCGGAGATCGGACTCGACTCGTAGAGGTCCGTGAGGTTCTCGTGAGCGTACTCCTCCACGTCCGAGACCTCGTCGTCGTCCAGAAAGATCAGCGCACGCCCGGCGTTCTCCGGCACGTAGAACGGGGCCGCGTCCACCACGTTTCCAATCTTTTCCTCGGTCGGAGCGTCCGAACTCCGGATCTCCTCCACTCGATCGAAGAACGCGCTTAACTCTTGCCGCGTCTTGTCCGGGACGCGCTCGTCCTCGACGTAGACTTCGTTGGCGGCGTCGGCGGCCTCGCGGCGGGCCTCACCGGTCGCCACGGGGTCTTCGTAGGTGACGCTGCGCGGCGCGAAGATATCCTCCCCCGAGACCGCTCCGACCTCGTAGCCGGTCTCTGGTTCTCCATAGCCCAGCGAGACCAGCGGGTTCGCCTCCACACTGATGAGCGCGGTCAGCGAGGCCCACGTAAAGATCGTGAGCGCCACGTACAAGCGCATCTTAGATAAGCCCTCGACCCACGCCCGGAACCGCTCCAAGCGCGTGGGCGGGCGGTGAAACTCCCCGTTACGGGCTGTGATCTTGTTCGGCATTTAGACGATTCTTCTCCGGTTGGACTGTGCCTTCACGGCTGTTTAGACCTCGTCCTGCGCCTGATCGTAGGCGTCCACTATCCGCATCACTAAATCGCTGCGGACGATGTCGTCGCGCTTGAGGCGCACGAAAGCCACGCCCTCGACG
Source organism: Rubrobacter sp. (assembly GCA_013817025.1). Classification (GTDB taxonomy): domain Bacteria; phylum Actinomycetota; class Rubrobacteria; order Rubrobacterales; family Rubrobacteraceae; genus JACDDK01. The sequence continues at coordinate 1,890 of JACDDK010000056.1, read as the reverse complement.
TCTGTGAGGGTACGCTGGGCGTCGTGCAGACCGCTTTCGCTGCCTTTCGGAAGGTCTATCTGAGTGATGTCGCCGGTGATGACCATCTTGGAGCCAAACCCGAGGCGCGTCAGGAACATCTTCATCTGCTGCGGGGTCGTATTCTGCGCCTCGTCCAAAATGATAAAAGCGTCGTTCAAGGTCCGGCCTCTCATAAACGCCAAAGGAGCGATCTCGATTATACCGCGATCCAGATGCCCCTGGAACTTGGTCGAGTCGATCATCTCGTACAGCGCGTCGTACAAAGGCCGGAAATACGGATCGACCTTCGCCATCATGTCTCCCGGCAAGAATCCCAACGACTCCCCCGCCTCTACCGCCGGTCGCGTCAGGATAATGCGCGTGGTCTCGCCCCGGCTGAGGGCGTCCACCGCCAAAGCGACCGCGAGGTACGTCTTGCCCGTCCCCGCCGGCCCGATGCCAAACACGACCTGCTCCTTGCGGATGGCGTCCGTGTAGGCCTTCTGGTTGCGGGTCTTGGGCGCGACGCGGCGGCCCCGGTGAGTCAGGATCACATCTCCCAATACCTCCCGGCCACCGCCACCGTCGCCCATCTTATACAGCCGCTCGGCGGTCTCGGGGGTGGGGTTGTGTCCGTCCTCGGCCAGGCCGACTAGGCCGTTGAAGACCGATTCGGCCCGCTCCACGGCGGTCTCGGTGCCGCGCAGCGTGATCTCGTTACCGCGCACGATCACCTCGCACTCCACCAATTCCTCGACTTTCCGCAACACCATGTCGCGCTCCCCGAAGACATCGAACATCCGCCTTGGCGGGATCACGATCCTGGCCTCCAACGTATTTCCCGTGCTAATGTCCGTCGCTACTCCTTTTTTAGCCCTTAGCCTTCAGCGACCAGCGTTCAGCTTATTTTGCCCCGGCCCAAAACACCGCAAAGCAATCCACCGCTCACATTCACGCTGTTCGTTCTCGAACGAACAGCTCCCGAACGACCACCACGGCGCTCGGCTCTTAGCTGACGTCTTCTCACCGCAACCTCTCCCGAACCAGCGCCGACAACTCCCGACCATCGGCTCGTCCCCCCGCGAGCGCCGTAGCCCGGCCCATGACCGCGCCCATCTCCTTCATGCTCGTGGCACCGGTCTCCCGTATCGCCTCGTCCACGATGCTTTCCAACTCCTCGGACGAGAGACGTGCCGGCAGGTACTCGCGCACGACCTCCGCTTCAGTGGCTTCTTTTTTCGCTTGTTCCTCGCGACCGGCTTTGGCGAAAGCCTCCGCAGACTCCTCGCGCTGCTTGAGTTGACGGCGGAGCAGGACTTGTTCCTCGTCCTCGCTTAGAGGATGTCCGGCTTCGATCTCGCCGTTCTTGAGCGCCGAGGAGAGCATCCGCAAGGCTGCGGTTCGCTGCTTGTCGCGGCTCTTCATGGCCTCTTTGGTGTCGGCCTGTATGCGTTCTCGGATGCTCACGGCATCCCCAGCTCTCTGCCACCCATTACGTGCAGGTGCAGATGGAAGACCACTTGGCCCGCGTCCGCGCCGTTGTTGATCCTCACGGCGTAGCCGTTCTCCGTCACGCCGAGCTTCTTTGCGACCGCGCTCGCCACTTCGAAGAGCCGTTTGGTCACGGTATCCGGCAAAGCCCCGATCTCCTCCAGGTTCGCCACGTGTTGTTTTGGGATGACGAGCACGTGTACCGGCGCTCGCCCGTTTATGTCCTGAAACGCCAGAACGTCCTCCTCGTCGTGTACGACCTCGGCGTCCAACTCCCCGTTCACTATCTTGCAGAATATGCAATCCCGCTCCGTCACGCTACATCTCCTCCCCGAGAGCTCGCACGGCCCCCGAGTCTCGATTCTCCAACACAGCCATCGCCCGCGCCACCGCCACTAT
>JACDDK010000055.1 GCA_013817025.1 Rubrobacter sp. | reverse complement strand
TCTCCTCCGGTCCAGAACGCCAGCATCCCGCAGAGCGCAAGGTCCGCCTCCGAGTGAGAGCCGTAGTCACTCGTGTCTCCGTTCCACAGCCGGCGGAACTTCTCGCCGTTGCGAGAGGCGGACGCCTTCTCTACTACCTCGGTATCGGAGAGGCCGTTATCTACGCTTTCAGTAACCGCTACAGGCTTTGTGTGGCCGTTGGCGCTTTCTGAAGCCTCACCACCGAACACATGCCGGACGACACCCTGTAGCTCCTCCTGGCGGCTTTCTATACTCTTCGGCGTGCCTGCTAGATGTTTGCCGGTGACGGTGAAGTACCGGCCCCGGTCGTAAGCCTCGAACCGTCCCTTGCGGTTGCGTCCGGCCGGTAGCTCTCCTTTAACAAGGATGTGAACTCCGGTCCCGGACGGGCTTACCTCCGTGTAGCTTTTCAACTCCTCGATAACCTCCTGTGCCCACGGCTCTATCTCTCCGGTCTCCGGGTCCAGACACTTATCCAGGTCCACGCCACAGAGGGCATCTTCGGGAGTGAACACGAAGCCTATACCGCCGTAACCGTGCTCTTTAGCAGCCTTCACGGCCTCCTGGTAGCCGGCCCACGTCTCCGGGGTCGTGCTACTCGCACGCTGTCCCGTGAGCGGTGAGTATGGGATCTTGGTCGGCTTGCCGTCGCGCTCCTCCGAACGCCACACGAGCCACTGTCTAAGGTCTCTCATGTTCTCGGTGTCTGTTACCATCTAAACGAGTCCTCGGTGAACGGGGAGAGCGCGAAGCCCTCCCCGTTGACCAATCCGCTAGAACGGAATGTCATTGAACATCTCGTCGTCATCGCCGTTGTTACCGTTGTCCGGCGCCTTGCTGGGATCTTCGTTCAATCCCTCCGGCGGTATCGGGCCGATGGTCCCGAACTCGACTTTGTTTCGAGAGCTAGTCTTGGTAGCCGTGACCTGGCCCATGAAGCGTTTGCCGATGAGGCTCTTTAGAGACACGCCTGGCTGCTGGTAGAAGTCCCGCCCGAGACACGCCTCGAAGATCGACCACGCCTTACCGCCCTGTTTTACCTGGCCGGTGTTCTCGTCGCGCGTGGAGTAGTCGTTGAACTGGTGGCCGTCATGCTCTCCGCCCAAGACCTTGAGCTTCAGGTAGATCTGTGGGCCGTATGTGTCGCTCTTGTCTGCGTCCAGGATCTCCAGCCGGCAAACCTCCGGCGGGATTACCTCTTTCGGCGCGAAGCCTATATCCGTCATTCCTTGAGTCCTTTCATCAATTCGTGATCTGTCATTCCTGATGGGTAATCTGATCGTTTTACATACCGGCCTCCCTTCGTTTGTTAATAAGCCATGAGGCGCCGTCCGGCTCGATGTGCAAGACATACAAGCCGTGCATCAGGTGCTCTACGCGACTGCCAGGTAAAGCCCGGTTCCAGCTCTGAAGTTCGTCCCATGACCTGCGGGAGATGATCTTGAAGATCACCGAGATGCTCTCTTCTTCGATGGGGTATGATTTCGATTGCGGGGTGTTCACTAGATCCTTCCTCACCTCGTATTTGCGGGCCGCTGTGGTGGGCGGCCCGTTCAGCTAGCTACGACTCTCCGCGTCTCCAGCAAGAACGTCTCCAACTCCCGGCGGTTTACGCGGATGGACTTCTCGCCGATCCTTACCGCCGGCAGATCACCGTTGGCAATGAGTTCGTAGGCACGGCTTCGCGGGATGTTCAGCTCCTCCGCGACCTCCGGGACCTTTAGCCACACATGATCTTTCGTCTCCATAAGCGCCTCCGGCTCTGTACGTTTGCTTCCTTGCATGAGATATTGCGGCCTATCGTGTTGTGGGACAACATGGTAAGGTGTATTTAAAGTGTTGTGTAAAAAATAGGAGGAGCAGTGGAAGGAACCAATGTAGCGGTCAATCGACTAGACGGGCTTGGAATTCGTGAGTGGGTAAGGGGGCCGGCGCGAGTAGTCGGCGACGAAGTGATCCTCGATGAACGTAGAGCGGAGCCCTACTTGCTAGACAATCCAGAGGAGAATGAGCATATGGCGTTTTCCCTGGCCGCGCTTCCGTTTACGAGCCAGCGCCCAACGCCAGCCGAAGTAGAGAATTTTGTTCAGCAACACGGCCTCCTCTGGCACGGGCGGGAGTCTCAAGGCACTGACGAATGCCGCGAGTCTTTACAAGATTGGGCGGTAGCGATTATGCAACTCTCTTTCGCCGGTGTTCTCTATAAGAAGCTCACGGATTCTAAGGAGAATCAGACAATTACGGAACTACAAGGGTTCTTGCGTAAGTACGACCAATACTTTCCCAACTCGGGAGGGAGTCAGGAAGAGTACCGACTACATGCTACAGCGCTGTTGCGATCCCTTATGAATAGCGGTCTTTGGGGCAATAACAGCACCAACGGGATGAAGACCATATGGAGCCTGGTTATGGAGGAATCGGGAGGCCTCCAGCTAGGTTATTTCGCGCCTGATTTGCTCACCACTGCCTACGCCAGCTTTGCTCACCTAATGACGAACAAATATAGATTCAAGACATGCCCCGGCTGCGGTGCTTTATTCCGTCCGATAGGACGATCCGACAAGAAATGGTGCAAAAAAGGCTGCGGCAGCACTACTAGAGGACGCAAGTCCAAAGCCCAAGCCAAATCGTAGCTTTTCGTGGGGACGCCACTTTTGGAGGCAGTGGCAGCAATGTGGCAGCAATAGAGCCCAGGACACACCCGGACACAAAAGAACCCGGCCCCTACTAAGGACCGGGTTTTACCTTTATCTAAACCACATACCGCTACCCGCTAGAACGTATCAGGACGGGCTCTCTCGGATTAGAAGTCCGCTGCTCTATCCAGTTGAGCTACGGGCGCTTTTGGTGGGTCTCTGGGGACCCGAGAGCGGGTGAGGGGAATCGAACCCCCATCAACAGCTTGGAAGGCTGGGGCTCTACCATTGAGCTACACCCGCGTTGCGGTCTTCCGGTCCCGTGCCTGACACCTGCCCGGCGGTCGGGGCGAGAGGATTTGAACCTCCGACCCCCTGCTCCCAAAGCAGGTGCGCTACCAGGCTGCGCCACGCCCCGTCGGAACCAGTGGACAGTATAACAAACGTCCCTCCCTAGACGACGACCGCCGGGGATACGGCCTGTATCTCCTCTTCCATGAAGCGGCTGCCGAGGGCCGCGAACTCGTCGGGACTGGCGCTGCACACGTAGGTGGCGAGGCCGGTATCGTCCGGGTGTTGGGGGCGGCGCAGGTAGCTTCGGCGGGAGAGGATGGAGCGCACTTCCAAGGCGGTCTGTCCGGCGGAGGAGATCAGCCGTACCTCCGGCCCCAAAATGCGGTTGATGACCGAGGAGATGAGCGGGTAGTGCGTGCAGCCCAGGATAACGGCGTCCACCCGCCGCTCCATCATCGGCGCCAGATACCGCAACGCCACCGCCTCCAGCTCCGGACCGTCCACTATGCCCTGTTCTATGAGCGGCACGAACTCGGGACACGCCTGCTCGTAGACCTGTATCCCGGCGTCCAGGGACTTGACCGCCCGCCCATAGGCTCCGCTCGCGACCGTCCCCTCGGTAGCCAGGACGCCGACCCGCCGACCGATGGTATCCACGACGGCGGCGCGCGCTCCGGGCTCAATGACCCCGACTATCGGGACGTCGAAGGAGCGTTGGACGGCCTTCAGGGCGGCGGCGGTGGCGGTGTTGCAGGCGATCACGACGAGCTTCACGTTCTGGCCGATGAGGTAGCGCACGATCTCGAACGTAAACCATCGAACCTCGGAGAGATCCCGAACCCCATAAGGTACCCGCGCCGTATCGCCGAAGTAGATGGTGTGCTCGAACGGCAGCCGGTCCCGAATCTCCGACAACACCGTGAGCCCGCCAACCCCCGAATCGAAAACCCCTATCGGACGTGGATCGCTCACGGAACGGAATTATATCCACTTTGAACGACTATGAAGCACAAAGCCAGTCAAAGGCTCGCACGTACGAAAACGAAACAATGAGGCCCCGACCGTATGGCCGGGGCCTCTATAGTGGAGGCGGCGGGAATCGAACCCGCGTCCGCGAGCGCGCTGCCCATGAGATTCTACGAGCGTAGCTCCCGATTTAGTTTCGCCTCACTCGACGGATCGGGGCACCGCCGAGGGGCTAGCCCGTTGAATGTCCCCTCAACGCCCCGGAGCCAGGACGCGGAAGGTGAGCCTACTAAATGACACCGGTGGCCGGGCCGTAGGCCGCCCGGGCCGATGAGCTACTGTTTAATTAAGCAGCTAGAGCCATATCATTATCGGCGTGTATCTTGGGTGCCGGCGTTTTACGAGTCTCCAGCAAACTCGGCTCGTCTCATTGGACGCTGACCACTCACGTCGAAGCCTGTGCGCCCCCTTGAGCTAAACATTCTACCACCGTGACGGTCGGCTTCAACTCCCGCAGCGGGCTTTCCCTAGCCGCGCAGGCGTTGTTTCATGGCGCGTTGGATCTCGCGGTCGGCGGTCTTTTTGGCGATGTCGCGGCGCTTGTCGTACTCCCGCTTGCGGCTGGCGACCGCTACCTCCAGCTTGATATTGCCACGCTTGGAGTAGAGCTTGAGCGGGATGATCGTCTTGCCCTCGACCGCTATCTTGCCCGTCAGGCGGTCTATCTCCTTGCGATGCAGAAGTAGTTTGCGGTCGCGGGTTGGGAGTTGCTCGCCTTGCCGGGCGTTCTCGTAGGGGGAGATGTGAGCCCCGATCAGGAACACCTCACCATCCTTTACCCGCGCATAACTCTCCTTCAAATTCGCCCGGCCCTCCCGAATGGACTTGACCTCCGCTCCCGTGAGCGCGAGCCCCGCCTCGTAGGTCTCCTCTATGGCGAAATCGTGCCACGCTTTTTTGTTCCGCGCGAAATCCGTCATACTCGTTTCACCACCCTCAACTCCGCCCGCTGCATCAGCGGCAACACATCCATCAACTCGACCAACACCCGGTCTCCAACGCTATACGAGGCCCCGATCTCATCGTTCGACAACACCACGCCGCTCTCGTGCAACTCCCACCACCCCGGCAGCTTGCTGACGTGGACGAGCCCCGTAGCACCCGTTTCGAGTTCCACGAACAGCCCGAACGCCGCCGTGCTCACGACGGTCCCCTCCAGCGTATCGCCGACGCGGTCGCGCATCAGCCACATCAGCGTGTACTGGTCGGCGGTTCGCTCCGCGATCATGACCTTGTACTCTCGCTCCGAGATGTGGTGCGTGACCCCGGACAAATCTTCCGGTCCCGCCTCGCCAAGCAACGCCCGGTGGACCAGAAGGTCCGCGTAGCGCCGTATCGGCGAGGTGAAGTGCGTGTAGTCCTCCAGGGCGAGGCCGTAGTGACCGGGGCTCGACGGCGCGTAAAAAGCGCGGGGTATAGAGCGTAGGATCAAATACTTCACCGCGTCCGACTTGGCCGTCTGCGCGATGGTCCCCAGGTTCTCCGGCGTGGGCTCGAACTGCAAACCAACCGCCGCCAACCGCTCTCCCAACTGCTCCAGACGCTCGGTGTCCGGTCGCTCGTGGACCCGGAATACCGCCCCCGGACGCCCCCGCAACACCTTCGCCACGGTCTCGTTCGCCAGCACCATCAGTTCCTCGATCAGCTCTCGCGCCGGTGTCGAACGCCGCACGCTCGCCGCGATGGGCACGCCCTCCGGGTCGAACTCGTACTCCGGCTCTCTCCCCCCAAGCTCCAGCTTCCCCCGAATCGCCGCCCGCGTCTTCAACCGCCGCGACAACTCGTACGCCACCGTGACGAGACCCGGCTGCTCGATCTCCCCCCGCCATCCAGAAACGCATCCACACCCTCGTAAGTGAGCCGAGCGTCGCTGACTATGCGGCTGCGGAAAGCCCGGCTACTCCGCACCTCACCGGAAGAAGCGACATCCAGCGCGACCGTAACCGCCGCCCGCTCGGTGCCGGGCCGCAGAGAGCAGACGTCGTCGGAGAGCCGCGCCGGGAGCATCGGGGCTACCGTTCCCGGCAGGTAGATGGAGCTAGCTCGGTAGGCGGCCTGACGGTCCAGCGGGCCGCCGGGCTTCACGTAGCGCGAGACGTCCGCGATGTGTACGTGCAGCCGGTAGCCGTCTTCGGTTCGCTCGATAGAGATAGCGTCGTCGAAGTCCTTGGCATCCTCGCCGTCGATGGTCACCGTCGGCAGGTCGCGCAAATCTTCGCGGTCGGGGTCGTCCCGGTAATCCACGTCCGCGACTTCGGCGGTCTCCGTCTCGACTTTCTCGGAGAACTTGCGGGATACGCCAACCGAGGCGAAAAGGGCTTCGTAGACGTTGCGCGGATCGGTGGACGGGCCAAGCACCCGCGTGACCTCGCCGCGTAGAGAGCGCGCCTTCTCGCGGACGTTCACGAGCACGATGTCTCCCGCATCCGCGCCGCGCCGCGCCTTGCGGGCAACCACCACCGGACGCCGCTCCTCCACGAAGAGCGGGTCCGCTACCGAATACTTCCCCCGCCGAACGAGAATAGCGGGCAAAATCACGACGGAAAAAAGGTTTTAGGGGCCACGGAAAGCATGGTCGTATCCTATCACGAGCCCCGTAAAGGCCTGCGTAACGCCTACCGCCAAACAGCGAAGTTCATCGAGGTGAACCCATAGTGGCGGTCGCTCGGAACAAGAACCGAAACCCAGCTTGCGAAGGACCACTCGTTCCGCAAGCCCTTATGAAAGCTAAACGCGCAAGAAACGTGTTACGGAGAGGAAGCTGCCAAGAACCCCGATCACGACGCCAACCACGAGCAGCACCGCCAGTATGGACAACGTGTTCACGGAGT
>JACDDK010000054.1 GCA_013817025.1 Rubrobacter sp. | reverse complement strand
GGCGACGAGTTCACCGTCATCCTGCCGGACATCCGGGACCCCTCGGACGCCACGATGGTCGCCGAGCGGATAGTCAAAGCGTTGTCCGAGCCGTTCCTTCTGGCGGGCAACGAGCTACGCATCACGACGAGCATCGGCGTCTGCTACTACCCGACCGACGGTCCCGACCCGACCACGCTCGTCAAGAACGCCGACACCGCGATGTACCGGGCCAAAAGCCGCGGCAAGAACCGCTTCGAGCTGTTCACCGGAGAGGCCGTGGAGAGCGCCTCCAAGCACCTGGAGATGGAGAAGGAACTCGTCGAGGCGATGGAGAAGGACGAGTTGGTACTCTTCTACCAGCCGGAGATGGACATTGGCACGAGCCGGATGGTCGGGGTAGAGGCGCTGTTGCGGTGGGAGCATCCCAAGCGAGGTGTGATCTACCCGGCAGAGTTCATCCCCGTGGCGGAGGAGACCGGCCTCATCTTCGCCATCGAGCGGTGGGTGCTGCGCGAAGCCTGCCGCCAGATGCTCTCCTGGCAGGAACGCTACCCGACCGACTCACCCCTGACCGTCGGCGTGAACCTTTCCTCCCGCCACTTCATGCACCCGAACCTCGTCGGGGAGGTCTCCCGCGTCTTGGAGAAGACCGGCTTGGCCCCCGAAAGCCTGGTCTTGGAGGTCAAGGAGAGCATCCTGCACGAGGACGCGATGTCCGCGGCCGTGACACTTCAGGCGCTGAAAGGTCTCGGTGTGCGCCTCGCGGTGGACAACTTCGGCGCGGGCTACTCTTCACTGTCGCACCTAAAACGCTTCCCGCTGGACACCCTGAAGGTGGACCGCTCGTTCGTCACCAACCTCGAAAACCAGCACGAGGACCGCGAGATCGTCTCCGCCGTAATCTCCCTGGCCCACGCGATGGGCCTGAAAGTCGTCGCCGAAGGCGTGGAGAACGCCCGCCAATTAATGATCCTCAAAGACATGGGCTGCAACGAAGCGCAAGGCCACTACTTTGCCGAATCCCTCTCCCACCGCGCCACCTCCGCCTTCCTCGTGGCGGATCTGTATTACTAGAGGTGCAAGGCTTCAGGTAAGCGCCTGGCGGGCGTTGCCCTCATCGTCGCATGAACGGTGATTTTACGCCGGAAAGCTCTGGCCTTGTCCTTGCTGAAGACCGTGACCTGAAACTTTTAGATCAGTCGTCGGTAGCCGAGGACGTTGTACCAGGAGTTGGGGAACGGGGTGCGTTCCACGTCCGTTTGCTCCGTGCCAGCGTGGATCATGTAACCCTTGCCGTTGTAGATTTCGTAGATGCCGACGTGCTGGACCCCGCTACCACCGGCGTTGCCGAAGATGAGGTCCCCCGGCTTCAACTCGCTCCTAGAGACGGAGCGTCCTTCTTTGGACTGCATGGCGGCGTTGTGCGGCAGGCTTATACCGGCGGCCTGCTTGTAGACGTATTGGGTGAAGCCGGAGCAGTCGAAGCTCGACGGACCGTTCGCACCGTATACGTAGGGCTCGCCAAGTTGGTTGCGCGCCACGCGGATCACGTCCGCCCCGGTCGCGCCTCCGCCGGAGTTGGTCGTCGTGGTGCTGGGCTTGGCGATCTTGACGGCGTCGGCGACGATGAAGCCCTTGCTGGTGCTCCTGCTGGCGAGCGAGACCTTCCAGCCGTCGCCGCCGGCCATCTTGTACGTGCCGAGCTTTATCCAGCGTCCGCCGTTCTGTCTCTGGTTGACGACTTTGGTCTTCACGCCGTCCACGGCGCTCACCTTGAAGGTTGCCCGTCCGGTGTAGCCGGGGTCCGAGGGCCAGCGGGCGAACACGTCGTAGGAGCCGCGGGCGGGAACGTCTACCTTCCACCTCGCCGGGCCGGCCGCGGAGGACGACCTCTTGAGAACCCGGTAGTTCGCGCCGTAGCGCTGGGAGCTCCAGTTGCTCTTGATCCAATCAGAGGATGCCGAGAAGCGGCCCGAGGTGGAGTTGTCCGTGATCGTGGCCGCCGAACGAGCCTCGGGGGCCGTCAACAGGATGAATACGAGCGCGAAGACAAACGCCGCGAACACTGTCCAGGTACATCTAGTCACTCGCTGCACAGCGCCCCCTCCAGAACGTTCGGATCGTGCCATAGGTATATTACCTGTTTTTTCTCGAAAGCGCCTCTTTTCTCGAAGGTTTTAGTGTATTGACTCCGAAACGGCGTGTTTTGGTGTCGAACGCCGAACTTTTGGAGAAGATCCCGATCCGAGGTGGCAGCCTTACATCTTGAGGTTTCAGATAGTGGAGATAAACCGGGGCTGCGTCTTTCTCTAAGCTCCGGTTTCCATTGGGCGTTTTATGGATTCTACGGTGCCGGGTTCGGAGAGCCAGCGGACGGCTTCCACTTTGTTCTCGGTGAAGAAGCGAACGCCGTCTTTGCCGGTGGCGTGCAGGTCACCGTAGAAGGAGTTCTTTATCCCGTTGAACGGGAAGAACGCCATTGGGGCGGCCACACCTATGTTTACTCCAAGCATCCCGGCCTGGACGTTCTCACGCCAGTGGCGGACGGCGGCGCCATTCTCGGTGTAGATGGAGCAGGCGTTGCCGAACGAGGAGCCGTTGGTAAACTCCACGGCCTCGTCCAGGGAGTCCACGCGCACCACGGAGAGCACGGGGCCGAAGATCTCCTCTCGCGCCACCCGCATACCGTCCGTGACGTTGTCGAGCAGAGTCGGCCCCATGAAGAAGCCCTCTTCAAGCGGCGGCTCGCGACCGTCGAGCACGACCGTGGCACCTTCCTCTTCTCCGGCGTCCACGTAGCCCCGCACCTTCTCGCGGTGCGAGTCCCGGATGACGGGCGTTAGCTCCGAGCCCTCCTCGCTCCCCGGTCCAACCTTCATCGCCGAGGCGGCCTCGCCAATCCTTCTCACGAGCTCGTCGGCCACGTCCCCCACCGCCACGAGGACGCTGCCCGCCAGACACCGCTCCCCGGCGTTGCCGTATGCCGAGGAGATTATGTTGGGGACAGCTTTTTCCAGGACGGCGTCGGGCATTACTATCATGGAGTTCTTAGCCCCGGCGAGAGCCTGCACCCTTTTTCCGTGCGCCGCGCCATGCCGATAGACGTGCTCGGCGACCGGCTGGCTCCCCACGAACGAGACAGCCTCTATTCCGGGATGCTCCAGGATGGAATCGACCGCCTCCCGCCCACCATGCACGATATTGAAAACACCGTCCGGCAACCCGGCCTCGGCGAGCAACTCGCCCAGCCGCTGCGCCGACAAAGGCGTCCTCTCCGAAGGCTTGAGGATGTAGGCGTTGCCCGCGGCTATCGCCACGGGTAGCGTCCACAACGGCACCATGCATGGGAAGTTGAACGGCGTTATGGCCGCGACCACGCCCAGCGGGTAACGGTACGAGATGTTGTCCACGCCGCGAGCGACGTCCCGGACGGTCTCACCCATCATCAGGGTCGGCATCCCGCAAGCGAACTCCACGACTTCGATGCCGCGCCGAACCTCGCCGCCCGCGTCTTTTTTGTCCTTGCCGTTCTCCAGGGTGACGAGGTCGCGTAGCTCCTCGAAGTGCTCTTCGAGCAACGCCTTGAAGCGAAACAGAATGCGGGCTCGCTCCATCACGGGTGTCTTGGACCAGGCCGGGAAGGCGGCTTCGGCGGCTCCTACCGCGAGGTCCACGTCGGCCCGGCCCGAGAGCGGGGTCTCGGCTATGGTCTCGCCGGTCGCCGGGTCGTAGACGGGCTCGGTCTCGTGACCATTGCCAGTCTCCCAGGTCCCGCCTATAAGGTTGCGTACCTCGAAGCTCTTGCCGCTCTCTAGTTGCATGTTCGCCGCCTCCCGCGCTGGACGCTCTCGGAATTTTTCCACACCGCCCGAAGCATACCCGAACGGGGTTGGCCCTACTTTCCTTGCTTGCCGAACGCCTCCAGGTTCTTCTGGTATAAGGCGAACGGGGCGCTCATCAGGTTGGTGTAGGAGTCCATCGCCTCGGTCAACATGCTCTGGAAGGCCGCCATCTGCTTCTCGGAACCTTGCATGAGGCTCTGGGCCAGGGCCTCGCTGTTCTCGGTACCACGCTTTAGTTCGCCGGTAATGCCGGTGAAGAAGTTCTCGGTGATCTCGGTGTTCTTCTCCTGCAAGGCGGAGACTTTATCAACGACTTCTTTGTAGGATTCCATGCTTTCGGCGAGGGCGCGGTTGGTCCGGTCCTGGCTTTTTAGGGCCTCGTCCACGACTTTTACGTAGGACTCCATCGCGCGGGTGAGGGCCTTGTTCGCTTCGGTCTGGCTCTCCATGAGGCCTGAGACGTTCTCGACCCACCCTTGCGCGAGTTGGATGTTACGTTGCTGGGCATCCACGGCGGTTTTCATCGCCGCCCCGTAGGATTCGCCGAACGCTTCAGTGAGCTTGTCGGGGCGTCTTTTTTCTTTGCGGACATTGCATTTCTCCTCTCCGCTGCTTCGTGCGTCGTATTCTACCGCTCCGAAAATTTCGCGCCGGGATGGTATGGTCAGCAGCCTGTACTGACTATGATAGGAGATTCGGATGCGCGCGATGGTAACGCCCCAGCTAGGAGATCCCGGCCTCTTCGAGGAACGCGACGTGGAGAAGCCCCAGCCCGGCCCCGGCGAGGTCCTGGTAAAAGTCGTAGCCGCCGGCACGAACCCCGTGGACGCCAAGCTGCGCGCCGGAGCGATTCCGGGGGCCGTCGAACCGCCGGCGGTGCTAGGCGCGGACGTCTCGGGAGTCGTCGAAGAGGTCGGCGCGGGGGTGGCGGACCTTTCAGCGGGTGACGAAGTGTACTACACGCCGGAGTTGTTCGGACCCGGCGCGAACGGCGCCTACGCCGAGTACAACGTAGTCCCGGCGGCCATCGTTGCGCCGAAGCCGCCATCTTTGAGCCACGAGGAAGCGGCGGCGGTTCCGCTCGCCGGGGGTACGGCGTGGGAGGCCATCGTGCGGCGTCTGGGTGTCAAGCCGGGGCAGACGGTCCTCGTCCACGGCGGCGCGGGTGGCGTGGGCTCATTCGCGGTTCAGATCGCCAAGGCCGCGGGAGCGCGGGTACTCGCCACCGCCGGTTCCTCGAACCAGGGGACGCTCGGGGAGTTAGGCGCCGACGTGTGCCTCGACTACGCCTCGGACGACGTGGCCGGGGCCGCGGCGGCGGAGAACGGCGGCGCGGGTGTGGACGCCGTGTTCGATACGGTCGGCGGACAGATGGAGGAGGCAACCGGGTACACGCGCCCCTTCGGGCGCATCGCCACGATCGTGCCGCCAGAAGGCGACCTCACGCAGCTATACCTCAAGAACCAGACGCTATACGGGGTATTTCTGACCCGCGAGCGGGCGCGTCTGGACGAGATCACAACGCTCATCGAGCGCGGACAGGTCAAGCCGCTGGTGGACGAAGTGCTGCCGCTAAACGAAGTCGGCAAGGCGCACGAGCGATTGGACTCCGGGCACGGACGCGGCAAGATCGTACTTAGAGTTTCTGAGAGCTAGACGCTAGAGAGGGATCGTGGGGGGATGGGCCTCCCGCAAACCCTCTTTAGCAGCCAACCATCGGTTGCGTTCTACAGCGGTTTGCGAAAAGTTCGATTCTTTCGCAAACCGCGCTTTCGGCTATGGGCGATTTCTTGAAGCTATGGTTCGGTTGATTCGAGAAACGCTGTCGAAACGACGGCTCGCCGCAATCGCATTGAGTCGTTGGGCCGCCGGTCGCGCTCGCCAGCGTAAGCACCCCCGTCACGAACCACGCTGATTTCAGGTGCGCTTCGGTAAGTTTATCGATCGGAGCGCGCGGCGATTTTAGCCTTGACATGCAAGGCTCCGCGCATAGTATTCGCGGCATGGATACCAAGCGCGAGGTACTCAAGGATGTCCTTATCTATCGGTTGCAAGAATCTCGGGAGCGCACACGGTCGTTGCTAGCGCCCGTCTCCGCCGAAGATTTGGCGGCGCAGCACGATCCCATTATGAGCCCCTTGATCTGGGACTACGGCCACATCGGCAACTACGAGGAACTGTGGCTCCTGGAGCAAGCTTTCGGGCGCGGTCTCTCCGATCGGGGTCTTTACGACTTGTACGACGCCTCCCTGCACCCCCGCGAGGAACGCCCATCCCTGAACCTGCTCGACAGCGAGGACGCCGGTCGCTACCTGGACGCCGTGCGCGAGGCTGTCCTCGAAGCTCTGGAGACCGCCGACCTCGACAGCGGCGATCCGCTTCTACAACACGGCTTCGTCTACAACATGATCCTGCAGCACGAAGCCCAGCACAACGAGACCATGCTCCAGACTCTCCAACTCATGCCCGCCAAACACCAGGCGACAACCGAATACACGCTCCCCGAAAACTCCAGCACCGAAGACGAGATGGTCGGGATCCCCGCCGGTTCCTTCGTGATGGGTACCGATGACCGTGCGCTGGCCCTGGACAACGAGCGCGGAGCGCACGAGATCGAAGTGGCGGAGTTCCGTATAGGCAAGACGCCCGTTACAAACGCCGCATATGCTGAGTTCGTGGAAGACGGCGGCTACGAGCGCGAGGAGCTTTGGAACAGCGTGGGATGGAAGTGGGCGCAGGCCGAAAGCATAAGCGCGCCGAAGCACTGGTATCAGCGCGAGCCGCATTCCTGGTGGACGGAATGTTTCGGCTTCGACGAACCCCTGCGCCCGAAGGCCCCGGTCGTCCACGTCTGCTGGTACGAGGCCGACGCTTACGCCCGGTGGTCCGGCAAACGCCTCCCGACGGAGGCCGAGTGGGAAAAAGCAGCCTCCTGGGACCCCAAGAACGGTTCCAAGAGGCTCTTTCCGTGGGGCGACGAACCACCCACCAGAGGCCGGGCCAACCTGGATCAACTCACCTTCAGCACCGCCGACGTGGGCGCGTATCCGGCGGGGGCCAGCGCCTACGGGGTGCTCGATATGATCGGCAATGTCTGGGAG
>JACDDK010000053.1 GCA_013817025.1 Rubrobacter sp. | reverse complement strand
TCCCCGGCCACGGCGATCGCGCTCTCCGGTGTCGAGAGGTCATAACCCGCGACGAAGGCGTGGGCCGTATCCACGCACACCCGGACCCGTGCACGCTCCGCCACGTAGGCCAAAGTCTCGAACGTCGAGCAGAGCTGCGTTCCGGCACCCACGGAGTTCTCCACTACCGGCTCGGCGGCGGAGTCTCCGGCGAGGTTTCGAGCCTGTTTCAAGCCCGAGATCAGGCGCTCGGCACCCGCTTCTTCACCGTCTCCGCCGTGACTCCCGGAGTGAACGACGACTACGTCCGCTCCAAGATCGCCCGCCGCCTGTAGCTCGGCGGCCAGAGATCTCACCGAACGTTCGTGGTGGTCCTCTCTGGCCGAGGCGAGGTTTATTAGGTACTTCGCGTGGACGGCCACGAAGAGCCCTAGCCGCTCCTTGCCTTCGCGGAAAGCCAGCGCGTCGGGGCGGGGGGTTGCGTCCGCCCAGCCTTGCGGGTTGGAGACGAAGATTTGGACTGTCTCGCATCCGAGTTCCTCGGCTGTGCGAAGGGTGTTCTTCAGGCCGCCGGAGGTTGGAAGGTGGCGGCCGATGCGGCTGGTTCGCTGTGTACTATCGCTCATGAGGCGGGATTCTAGTACGCTGACGCCTGTTTGGCTGTGAAGGATATAATCCGGGCGCGGTTCCAAGACTTATCCAGACGAGAGAGGAGCGTGTCGCTCGTGGCACTACTCGAAGGCAAGGTGGCGAAGATACTGGGGCGCGGCGAGGTCGTTATCAATCGCGGCCGGACGGACGGCGTGAGGCCGGGGATGGTTTTCGAGATCTTCGCGGCGGAGGGCGACGAAGTCTGGGACCCGGACACCGGCGAGACTCTAGGAACCGTGGAGGACGTTAAGGCGAAAGCCGAGGTGACGGAGGTCAAGGACCGGCTCGCCATTGCCCGCCTGCAACAGTCCGCCTCGCCCTTAGGAGCGGCTGGCGTGGGAGATATGCAGGAGAACCTGCAGCGCATGTTTCAGCAAATGTTCGGCGAGGGCGTTCAGGTACAGGGCTTCGGCGGCACCGTCGGCGACGAGGACGAGGAAGCCATATTCGGCGGGCCACTCGAAGACGTTACGAAAGTGCAAGTCGGGGACGCGGCGCGTGAGGTCCGGAACCGCTAGTGGCCGCGGATAGTAACTCCTAGCCCTTGCAAAACTTTTCGCGTCTTCCGATAACGTTCGGCCTGATCGGGGCCTGCGTAGCCGTGTATATCGCCGTGGCCGTCGCGGGACAGAGCTACGGCATTCCCGTCAACGCCGGCATCGTAACCCAACCATCGGAGGTGCTGGCTCTTGGGGCTCTGGTCCCCTCGTTAGTCGCGGGAGGCGAACCCTGGCGGTTGATTACGAGCATCTTCCTGCATTCGGGGTTCGTGCATCTGGCGTTCAACATGCTCTCGCTGTATTTCCTCGGCTCGTTTATCGAGGAGACGTTCGGGCGCGGGCGCTTCATCGCGCTGTACGTGTTGAGTGGGCTATCGGGCGGCATCGCGTATCTGTACTTCAGCGGCTTCGAGTCGGCGGCGGTCGGGGCTTCGGGGGCCATCTTCGGGTTGCTCGGGAGCGTGTTCGGCTACTCTTTACGACGCGGGACGTTCTCGTGGCAGAACCCCGTGATCCGCCAGCTCCTCATCCTAACCGCCCTCAACCTCTACCTCGGCTTCTCGATACCGAACATCTCCAACACCGCCCACCTCGGCGGCCTCGCGGGCGGCTTCGTGTTCGGACTTTTGAGCGCCAACTCCGCTTACTCGCAGAAGGCTGTCAACGCCGCAACCCCGACGCTCATAGTGCTGGGAATAGAAATCTTGCTGGTAGCGTTCTGGCTCGTCTTCCGCGTCTGAAGCTTTCAGAGCTATCGGCGTTCCGTTCTTTCCGAAGCCTTATACCTGAAGCCCGTCATCCTCCTGGGCGGCGTTTGCGCGGTGTCGAGCGCGAATGCCTGAGAAGCACGATCATGGCGAAGCCTAGCGCCAGAATACTGCTCACGAACAGGTTGCCCCGGATAGTGCCGCCGATGAGGAACGCCGGGTCGATGCGTAGGGCTTCCACGAAGAATCGGCCTACGGAGTAGAGGCTGACGTAAATCATCATGAGGTCGCCGTCGAGGAGCCAGTTCGAGAAGCGGCGTGCGATGTAGAGCAGCAAGAAACACCCGAGCAAGTTCCAGATCGACTCGTACAAGAACGTCGGGTGGAAAGTCGTCGCGTCGGCGAACTCCGCTGGGACGCCCTGGCGATTCTCCGCCGAGATCTCGATTGCCCACGGCAGCTTGGACGGTCGCCCGAACAACTCCTGGTTGAAGTAGTTCCCCCAACGACCGATTGCTTGAGCGAGGATCAGCCCCGGCGCGATGGCGTCGGCGAAGGCGAGCGGGCTGATGCCTTTTACGCGAGCGAAGACCAAAAGCCCAATAAACCCACCCACGACACCACCGTAGATGCCAAGCCCTCCATTATTTACCAGAAACACCGCTGGAAACGGGTCCTCCCGATACAAATCGTAGTCGGTGACGACATGGTACGCCCGCGCCCCTACGAACCCAGGCGGCACGATAAAGAACAACGAGTCCACGGCGAGCGTACCCTCGAATCCTTTTCGGACCAACTCGCGGGCCGTCAGCCACGTCGCGGCGATAATGCCGAGCGCGATGCACAGGCCGTAGTACCGTAAGGGGAACGGCCCCGCGCCAAAGATCTCCGGTATCTCGAAGATGTTCGGGGACGGCGGACTTGGCAGTGATAATAGGATGCTACTCACGGCGCGTCACTATACATTATTGAACGCCGGAGTTGGCGTAGGCCGCGACCAGGCTCTCGTCCGAGGGAGCGGAATCGCCCTCGATACCATAGTACGCCTCCAGTACGCCACGCACCGCTGGGGCAGCGGTGACCTCGCTGTGTCCGCCACCCTCGACCATCGTGACCACGACGAGCGGATCCGCTTGGTTCTCGGCCCATCCGGCGAACCAGTTGACCGGGTCTTTCGGGTCCATCTCGCCTGTGCCACTCTTGCCCACGACTGAGAGTTCGGACTTCTCGAAGGCGGGTGCCGCGGTACCGTCGGGGCCGGTCACTAGGCGGAAGCCGCGCAGGAGTTCGGCGCGAGCCGTGGGGTCGAAGTCGATCTCGCCTTCGGGCTTCGGGGAGATCTCCTCTCGCACCTTGCCGTCCTGATCCTGGGTCGCCTTTGCCACGTGCGGCGTAACGAGCGTCCCCCCGTTTTCGACCGCCGAATAGGCCTGCGCCATCTGGATGGGGCTCACGAGCACGTCCCCCTGTCCGATGGAGAGGTTGACCCAGTCCCCCACGCCCCATGGCCGGTCCAGATATCCCTGAGTCTCCATCTGGAACGACTCGAACCACTGCCGCGTCGGCAACCGGCCCGGCGTCTCGCCGACGAGGTCGATGCCCGTAAGAGACCCGAACCCGAACTTCTCGTAGTATTTGGGTAGCAGGTTCTCGTCGTCGGTCTTCTGCCAGAGCCAGTCGGCCACTTGGTAGAAGAACTTATCGTTGGAGTCCATGACAGCCTCGGCGAAGTCCTGGGTCCCGTGGCTAGCGCCCAGGCCGCCGTAGGACTGCTTCCACGAGAGGAAGCAACTCCCGGTGGTGTTGGCGGGCTCGAAGCAACCACCGGGGTCGGTGACGGTGGTGTAGGCGTCGATCACCCCGTAGTTGAACCCGGCGAGGCCCGTAAAGACCTTGAAGGCCGACGCGCCAGGATACGCCCCAGCTATGGCGCGGTTGGTGAACGGGGAGTTCGCAACCTCGTCGTTGAGGTACTCGAAGGTGTTTACCTCCTCCTCGCCCGAGATGCCGCCGACGAAGAGTTGGGGATCGAAGTTCGGGCGGCTCGCCATCGCTAGTACCTCTCCGGTGCGGGGGTCCATCGCCACGATAGCGCCCCCCTCGCCGGTGGTTCCTTCGGCCTGGGCACGGGCCAGGGCAGCGTCGAGTTCCTCCTCGGCGGCTTGCTGAAGGTCAAGGTCGATGGTGAGCTTGAGGTCCTGTCCGGCGACGGGGTCGGTGATACTCTCGGGCTTGCCGAGTTCCGGTGAGACCTCGGGCTCCCCGTCGGCGCGGGTGCCGTCGGCCCGCCGCAGCGTCACGGCCCGCCCCATCGCGTCCTTGCTGTAGACCATCTCGCCCGGCTCGCCCCGCAATTCCTCCTCATAGTACACCTCGATGCCGCTCTTGCCGATGACCGCGTCGTTGGAGAGGTCCTCGAAGGTGTTGGATTTCAAATCCTCTTCGGTGACGGCGCCGGTGTATCCAAGAACGTGCGAGGCGATCTCGCCCTTCGGGTAGTTGCGGACCCAGTCCTTGTTGATGCTGACCTTCGGGAACTCGTGGGTGCGCTCGCTGACGTAGGTGACGGACTCGCGGTCGGCGTTCTCCTTCACCAGCATCGAGCCGTAAGGATCCAGCGTCTTCGCGCCTTCGTAGCGCTCCAGAACCGATTTAGTATCGGCTTTCAGGATCTTGGAGAGTTCCTCGACCTTGCCGCGGGAGATGTTAGCCGGGATGATGGTGACGTTCATACCAGGGATGTTGTTGGCGAGCACCTCGCCACTGCGGTCGTAGATCACACCCCGCTGCGCCGGTATTTTGATCTCTTTTTGTATAGTCGCCCGAGCTCGGTCACTCTGATCGTCCGAACTGAGCACCTGCAAATACCACAGCCGAGCACCCAACACCACAAAGATCACCGCCACGAGCATGGCGACCGTGACGACCCGCACTTGCATGTTTCCTTTGGTGATAGCGGGCGTGGGCTCGCGTTTTTTGTTGGACCCGGTGGTTCCGGACAGACCTTTCTCCGGCGGACGGCGCAGCATCCTTTAAGCCACCTTCTCCGCCTGTACGATGAGCCGCCGCGAGTAGTCCGGCAGTGTGCAGGTCTGAAGGGTAACAATATTCTTGCCCGGCACCGGCCGCGTGACGAAGACGTCCGACGGGTCGACGATGAACGACTTGTAGACGCGGTAGGTGTATTTTTCACCGTTCGAGTCGGTGATGAGGATCTCATCCCCTTTTCCGAGCTTGTCGAGGTCGAAGAAGGCCAGAAAACTCTCCGTGCTCGGATAGCCTAGCCGATGTCCTGCTAGGTACACGTTCGCCCCCTTCTCCCACGGATAGCCCGTGCCCTTGAGGTGGATGCCCGCGTTGTCCTTCAACAACTCCTCGTTGCTGCCCTCGGCGGTCGGCATCACGGAGTCGCGCACCCGGCTCATCTTCGGAATGGACACCCGCAGCGTCTTGTCCTCGGGGGCGTAGGCGGTTTGTTTCTTCGAAGAGTTTTTCTTGGTGCCGGACTCCACGGTCGGCGGTTCCGCGGCTTTCTTGTTCAGAACCGGGACACTAAATTTCCCTGGTGCGGCGCTGGCGCTGGTGTCGGGGTTCAAGAAGGCGGGGCCAACGAAGAAAGTGCCGATCAAGGCCAGCCCCGCGCCCACGAGCGCGACGCTAACGAGGTTCAAGATGATGTTGCCAATCCTCAATCGTCATCCTTCCCGATGAATCCGTAACAAGTCAATACGTCCCGAGCAACTTCGCAAACACCATACATTCTATCCGAAATACGGGCGCGTACCGGCGTTGGATGACTCGGATTTCATTCCAGCACGACGAAAGATTTCTCGGCAACGAGAGCGTCGTTGGTCGCGCTCTGGACCCGGACGGTGTAATCGCCGGGGGTGATGGTGTCGCCGCTCGGGGAACGGATGGAGAACTTGATCAACCCGGACACCGACCCGCCGTCGCGCACGAGCCGCTCCTCCCGCTCGTCCCCCACCTCAAGCTCTGAAGGCTCCGAGAGCACCCACGAAACCACCGTCGCCCGACCGGACCTCTCGACGCTGGCCTCCAACTCGTCCGCCGCCAACCCCTCCACCACGAGGTACACGTGCAGCGCCGCAGGCGCGACGCTGAAAGTCTCGACGTCCGGCGGCGGATACAGCGTGTCCTCTCCACTAACCACGATGTCCTCGACCCCGGCGCCCGGCGTCTTCTCCCCAATCTCGAAACCCGCGCCATCGAGCAAAACCCGCAAGATCCCCACAACCAAAACCAGACCCAGGAGCCCCACGATTGCGGGCAGCAACCAGGCCGGACGCTTCTTGCGCCCGTCTTTGCGGGCCGTCTGTGGCGGCACCCTCACGGGATAGCCGCCATTCGGGACTTCTTCCAGAACAGAAACGTCGCCGTGTTATGCAGGACGTGAGCAAGCATCGATGCGAGAAGGCCACCGGTCACGGCGTACAATCCCCCGAAGAGCAGACCCGCGAGGACCGCCCACACCGTCCAAAACAGATAGCGGCGGTCGGGTCCTACGTGCAGGATACCGAACAGAACGGCGGCAACGACCAGCCCGAACTCGGGTTGCACAGCCCCTCGGAAGAACGCCTCTTCGCCAATACCGGAGAAGACGGAGACGAGGACCAAAGAGCTTCGGCTCGCCCCATCCACCAGCATAGGCGCAAGCTCTTTAGAAATTTCACGCACCACCGGCAGCAGCTTGTACAGCAGAAGAGCCGACGAGACCGTTAGGCTAGCCGCAAGAGAACCAGCGAGAATTCCGAGTGGCGCGGAGTCTCCGAGGAGGTGAAACTCTCTGCCGCGAAGGCCATTCCAGAGGGCGGCGACGACTACGAGAGCACCGTAGAAGAGGGCTGCGAATCTAACTAGGCGAGGTATCAGGGCTGACCTCCGGCGCCTCTAGGATGCTGCGGTATTCATAGGGTAACATTACCCGCTATTGTACCGGATACCGAAAACGTGACCCGTTACGCGCACAGACTCGGAGGTAGAAGACGACGATGATCGACAAGTCAATCTTCAAGGCGTACGACATTCGGGGCGTCTACCCGGACACCCTGGACGAGGCTGCGGCCCGCGAGATCGGTCGCGCCTACGTCAGCTAC
>JACDDK010000003.1:20038-20648 GCA_013817025.1 Rubrobacter sp. | reverse complement strand
GAAAACATGCTCCCGCTCCCCCGCAAGCCCTCGAAAGTCCACATCAACTCGTGGCTGCCGTTGGTTGCGATGAGCGCCAGGCTGATTAGCGGAACGCCGCACAAGGGGATCAGCCGCCAGCGCGTGAGCCAGCGGTACCGGCCCGTGTACTGAAGCACGAAGACCAGCCACAAGGGAGCCGCCGCGAGCATCACGGCCTCCCCGACTTTATAGAACAGGAAGGCTGTTTGCTCATCCCGCGTCCCGAGTTGCAGGGCTTGGGCGATGGCCCACAGTGCGAAGGTCCACAGGATCAGGGCCAGCGATGATGCTCCCGGCTTCGGGCGTCGGCACCAGACGAAGTAGCCGACGACCGCTGGCAGCGCGGCGGCGACTAGCAGGATCAACTCATGCACCGTGAACGTCAGCGGCATGGCGAACCTCTCCGACTCCGCGAGGACCCCGCAGACCGTGCGCCCTCAGCATCGTCCGCGACACTATTCGTGCTTCCCGAATACAGTAACGCGAAAACCAGAACAGCATCGTGCGAACTCCTCCGTGAGATCCGCCTGATTATCCCGCCACGCCACGTAAAAGACAACCTATATAGCTAATTGCTACCAGCTTTCAG
>JACDDK010000003.1:16140-20028 GCA_013817025.1 Rubrobacter sp. | reverse complement strand
GTTTGTATAGATACATGGGGCGCGGGCTTGGCTCTATGCCGGCGGCTTTTGCCAGTTGGATGGCTTCGGGTTCCTGGGGGGCTAGTCTCGCCTGGGCCAGGTCCAGGAAGCTCGGGGTTTGGACGTAGCGGACAACGGTCGGGTTTTTTGTGTTTGCTCTTTGAGCGGCTAGTTGCGCGGCGCGATCGAGGTCGCCGAACTCGTCCACGAGGTCTAGTTCTTTGGCTTGTTTGCCCGAGTAGATGCGACCGTCGGCGACCTTGCGGACTTCGTCTTCGGGGATGTCGCGGCCTTTGGAGATCACGTCGACGAACTCGGCGTAGGACTCGTCGATAACGGACTGGAAGATCTCGCGTTCCTCGGGCTTTAGGTCGCGGAACGAACTACCGATGTCCTTGAACTCCCCGCTCTTTATGACCTCTTGCTTGTAGCCGTACTTGTCGGCGAGTTCGGTGAAGTTGTTGAGCGAGATGATGACGCCCAAAGACCCCGTGAGCGTGGTCTCGTTGGCGACGATCTCATCGGCCGCCGCGGAGATGTAGTAGCCGCCCGAAGCGGCCACGTCACCCATCGAAACGACCACCGGCATGTCCGACTTCTCCTTGAACTCCAGGATGGTCCGGTACATCTCGTCGCTCGCCGTCACCCCGCCGCCGGGGGAGTTGACCTCCAGCACGACGGCGGAGGCGTCCGAGTCGTCGGCGGCTTGTTCGAGAGCGTCCTCGAAACCCTCGGGCGTTGCGGTTGAGTTCTGGCCGCTTACGGCGTCGCCGCCGGACGCTATTACACCTTCGACGGGGACCACTATGACCTTCCGGTCGCCGTCCCCCGAGACGTACTCCTCGTCGTAGGGGGTGGGATTGGAGCCCGCGCCGCCGGTGGCGCCGCCACCGGCCAATACCACGACGGCGATGATCGCGACCACCAGCAATCCTATTAGCCCGAGCACCACGAGTCCGCCCACGACCCACGGCCACCGGCGGCGACGCCGGGGCGTATTTTCCGATTGATTCACCGGCTCCGCCTGGCGAGGCTGGTTGGACTGGTTCGCGGGTGGGTTGTTTTCCATGCGAGCTCCTTCCGAGAAGTTTTTATTGGATGGCGATGCTGAATATGACGACTATCATGAATCTGGTGAGGACGCGGCGCTCGCGGGCGACCTCGCCTGAAGCCTGAACCGGCGACCACACGACGCTCAACACTGCAAAACTACGAACCCCCTGGAAAAATCCGCCACGCTAGGGATTTTACACCAGCGCGCTTCGCACTCGGCGATTACCTGCGGCGGCGGCCTTTTTTGAGGATGTCCTCGGTGGCGGTTTCGGGGGAGAGGCGCTCGTTGCGGGCTTCGAGGGCCAGGCGTTCGCGATGGTAGATGATCCAGAGGTACAAATCCAACTCGTTTCTGCCGGGAAAGGCGTCGAGCACGCGCTCCTCCCGGATCATGTCCGAGATAGGCCCATACGAGTACTCGTACCAATCCCGCAACACCTCTTCCGGCGAGACGTAGCGCCGCCAGAGCTGCGAGAGCCGGAAACCGTGCGCCTCGATGTAGGTCGCCAATCGGCGGTAGTCGGAGATGTCGGAGAAGCGGACCTGGATTTCGGGCAAGACCCGGTCCAGTGGCAGGCGCTCCAGCAGGTGTCGGTGCTCCAGTTTGTGCAAAAGGTCGGGGTTGGTGAGGGCCGAGTCGATGGGGATGCGGCTGCGAAGCTCGACGACTTCTGCGTCTATGGTCTCGACACCTTGTTGGTGAGCGACGGAGATCCGGTGGTTTCCGTCGTTGACGAAGTAGGCGTCCCCGATCTTGAACAGGCTGACCGGCGGTAACTCTTCGGCCTTGTACATCATTTGGTCGATGCGCTTCCACCGCTCGCCCAGGCCGCCCTTCGACGGCAGAAACGCCCGGTCGAAGTCCCGGTGTCGCCCGACGCTGCCAACGACGTCCTTTACCGGCACCTCGCGCATCCCGAGGTACACTTGCTGCACGGCCCCGAGGGCGCTCTTTACCTCGTCGAAGGAGAGTAGCTGGTTTGAGCCAGGGTCCCGCCGCAGGTACGCCCCGATCCGCCGCAGAAAAGCTTTCCTGCGCGCTCGGGAGAAGTCCCGGTCGGCCTGCTCGCGTAGGTCCAAATCCTTGAACATCCCGCAAGCCTACAACCACCAACCCACTACCACAAGCGAATCAAGCGGCAAAACGCGCCGCCGGGGCCTAAACGTCCAGGAAACGATGCCCGAATACATTGACGACCTTCGTGTTGCCGTGTTTGTGGTTGCGTTGCTGGCCCTGATCCGGCCCATACAAATGCACGTGTCCGTGCAGCCACAACTCCGGTTTGTGGCGGCCCATCAACCCGAGAAAAGACTCGAAACCGACGTGCGCCGGGTCCTCGCGGTCTCCGATCCCAAACGGCGGGGAATGAGCCACGAAGACCTGCGGCACCGGCTTACCGAGGAGCTTGCGCCAGCGGATCTTCATGGATAGCGCCAAAGCCCGGCGGCGCATCTGGCGTTCGGTGTATTGGTTTGGGCCTCCGGAGTAGAATCGGGAGCCCGAGAGACCGGCGAACACGACGCCGCCGATCTCCAGGATCTCACCGTCCAGAGGGATGCAGCCACCTGGAAAATCCTTACTATCCGGGGCGGGGTCGTGGTTGCCGAGCACGTAGTAGACGGGTGCTCCGAGAAATGTAACGATGTACTCCAGATACTCGAACGGGAGGTCGCCGCAGGAGATCACGGCTTCCACCCCAGCCGCGTTCTCCTCCAGGTTGGGGCCGTAGAACTGCTCCTCCACCTGATCGCTGATGCAAAGTATCCTCATGCTCCCTCTTCTCCACCTCCCGCAGCATAACGTTTCCGTCCCCCAAGAGCTTACTCATCGAAACTCGCGAGGGCCGAAAAGCCTATCACGCGGGGAGATAATGCAATCGTCGAAGCTCCGCGGTCGGGGTAAGCTGGAGCCGCCGCGAGGAAGAGCAGTGGTACGGGAGCCACCCGCCGCCCGAGCAGAGGTAGGACGAAAAAGTACAACGCGACCGTTACCAGGAAGCCGGCGGCGTAGCCGAGCGGGATGGGCGCTCCGTCGTGAGCCCTGCCGGTGGTCGTAAAGTACGCCCCAACCATCGCCACCGCGCGGATACCGGCCATTGTGAACACGAAAGACAGACCACCGGCAGGGCTCATCGCACCTACGAAGCCTAAAGTTTCTCCGGTCGAGCCCAAATTCACATCGCCCGGTAGTGTCGCTTGGCCGGGACGCGGGTAGTACGTGCGCGACGGCGAGCGACGAGGGAGTATGGAGATGGCCGGACCCGAGACACCGAAGTTGATGGTGGATGTTGTAATACCCGAGGGGGATGGTGTCGTCCTGATCCGCCGCGGCAACGACCCGTTCGAGGGCCAGTGGGCTCTCCCAGGCGGCTTCGTCGAGATCGGCGAGACTGTTGAAGAGGCCGCCGTTCGTGAGACCGAAGAAGAGACGGGCTTGACCGTCCAGATCGAAAAGCTCATAGGTGTCTACTCCGACCCCGACCGCGACCCCCGCGGCCATAACGTCAGCGTCGCTTTTCTAGCCCGTGGCGCAAACGGACAGATGAATGCCGCCACCGACGCCGCCGAAGTCCAGGTGCTGGACCCTTCGACCGTGGACCTCGCCTTCGACCACGAACGTATCATCGCCGCCGCGATGGAGTAGTAGGTTTTGGGCAACAAATATTGGAGTGCCAAGACAACCAAGCGTCTCCCGAAACGGCGGCTCGGTTGGTTCAAAAAACGAAATTTCGCTACTCGAATGCTAAACATCTTTAACGGGATACATCGACAAGCACCGGACCTTGGCAAATGCGATCATACGGTTAGTAGGAAACTAGTACTACAGTTGTAGAT
>JACDDK010000003.1:0-16130 GCA_013817025.1 Rubrobacter sp. | reverse complement strand
GGTTGGTATCGAAAGCGTATTTTCGCAAGGTGCGGATCGCTCCAGAAACGCGGAAATGCGCCGTTTGGGTAACCACGCGGGCCGTCCTATCAAAGCTATTTCCTATTTATGAGATAGCTTCTAGTAAAGGGGAATTACTATGATACCAACTACCGTTATACGATTGGGAGGACTAGCGGCTGTTCTTGTCGGTGTGTTTGCCCTTATTGCCGAACTTCTGGACTTATATCTCTACGCCACCACTTCCGAGGACTCCTTTAGCGAAGTAGCCACCTCTGCCACCTTCACTGTTCAAGGAGTTCTTATTTTGATTGGAGCCATGCTGCTGCTGGTGGCGCTGGTTGGAATATACGCTAGCCAAGCGGAAGCCGTAGGCGTCTTGGGTTCGGTGGGCTTCTTTATAGCTCTCATAGGTACAGCCTTATTTGTGGGCGCCACGTGGGACAGCATCTTTTTCACCCCGGCGCTTGCGCAAGCTGAACCTGCTTTTTTAGATTCTGACCCCACCTTCTTGGAGATAGCGGGAGGTGTGTTGTCCCAAGGACTGCTCGTTGGGGGCTTGATCGTGTTTGCAGTCTCCACGCTGCGTGCGCGGGTCTACCCGCAGGCGGCTGCCGTACTTCTTTTGGTCGGTGCAGTGGTTGGTGCTATACCGCTTCCCCTGACAACAATAGTCTTCGGGGTGGCCCTGGCTTGGATGGGCGTATCCCTTCTGACGGGGACTGGCGCAGCTGCCGGGCCGCCTTCCCGAGTACGCTGACTTTTGAAACAGCTTGGTAACAGAACCGGGCACTGAAGCCCCAGAGCCTTCTGCGTATACACCTCCTCCGGCCACGCTCTTCCGGCGGCCTGATTCAGTCCTGCTCCATTCCGGATTCGGTGTCGATTTTGGGGCATTGGAGATCCAGCGCCTCTCGTAGTCCAGCCGTGAACGCCTCAAGGTCCTCCGCTTCGAGGGCTCCGAGCTTGCGCCAGATCACCGGGGCCTCCACCGTGGCAATCTTTGTCTGGGCCAACGAAGGTTTCAGAAGTCCGGCCGCCTTCCACTCGCGGATAGGGTGGTCTCCGGGGTGGGGGAGGGCGCTGCGGTTGCTCGTTATCGAAGCGATGAGCACGTCCGGGCTCACGCGGTTGTACTCCTCCGACGAGATCACCACGGCGGGCCGCAGCTTCGAGCCCGAGCCATCCGTGAAATCTATGGAGACGAGCACCACGTCGCCACGGTCGTAGACCTTCAACCCGCGAGCTGGTCGTAGTCCGCGTCGTCCTCACTATCCCAGTCACGAGCGAACGCCGGAACCGACGCCCGCGAGACCCCGGTGGCCTCCGCACGAGCCTCACGCTCCAGGGCCGCCAGCACCGCTTCCTCTATCCACTCGCCAACCGTCTTGTCACCGCTCGCCGCCGCCACCTTCACCCGCCGCCGCAAGTCCGCGTCGACATCCGCCGCCAACCTTACCCGAGCCATCTTTCGCCTCCTCCGCGCCTTTGTGCCTTGACGCCACACAGCTTATCATCGCTCGTGCGGAAACGTCACCTTCCGAGAGTTGGTGTTTCTCGGAACATCGCTTTGCACTGCTTCCGAGAGTACGCTATTTGGGGGATGCGCCATCCTAAGGCGTAGATTATGATGCAATCGTTGCGTAGCTTTAGGTGGGGCCGAACACCCCGCCCACTATAGAAGGGTGTAGGGGATGAGGAAGACCGTTCTGCTGTTGGCTTCGATGGCCTTAGCTGTGCTGCTCGCGAGCGGGGTGGCGTTTGCCGCGACGTTCCGGGGTACCGACGGTAACGACTATATACGCGGTACCGACAATGCCGACACGATCCTTGGTCTTGACGGCGAGGATGTGCTGGACGGTCGAGGCGGAGGCGACGTGATCAAAGGGGGTCGGGGCAGCGACAGAGGCACCGGCGGGCCGGGCAACGACACCATCTATCTCGGCCCCGGAAACGACGGTGCTGATGAACCACCGCCGCCACCCTGTCCGCCTACTTGTTTCGGGATAGGGCCGGGTCTTGATTATGTTTTTCAGGGAGGTTTGGGCAAGGATGTAATATACAGTGGGGAAGGCAATGACGAGATTGAGGGCGACATCGGCGCGCAACCCGGGTCTCCGAGGGAGCCTGCTACCGGAGACGACATCCTGTATGGCGAGGCGGGTAGTGACTTCCTCAGCGGCGAGGGTGGGTCTGACATACTATATGGTGGGGAAGGCAGCGACATCCTCTTCGATTATGAGGTATGTCGGACCGCCGCCGACGTACTCTACGGCGGTGACGGAGATGACACATTATACTCATTCCTAGATTATGGGATCTGTCCCGTCTTACAGAAGGGCGACGTCTTCTACGGCGGTGAGGGCGACGACGAGATCATCACGTCAATCCACGATCCAAGGCACGCCATCGAAGCGGATATCATCTACGGCGGGCCGGGCAACGACTACATCGATTCTTCAACGGAGGCGGAAGAGGCGGGCAAGACGGGCAAAGATCGCGTCTACTGCGGCAAGGGCATCGACAGGGTGAAAGCCGACTCGGACGACCGGATCGCCTCCGACTGCGAGAAGGTGATACGGGACTAAACCTCCAGAACGCCGAAGCACCAAACGGACCGGGGCATCTACGCTCCGGCCCTTCCTTTGCCCTTATGTACCGAAGTTCCGAGAGCTTCCATTCTCGGAACGTGGAGGAATAGGGGAGTGGGAGACCCTAGCGAACGAGCCTCCTCCCGCCGGTGCATCTTCCTCGGCTACAGCTGCTAATAAGGGTTCTGTACCTCGCACTGCTCCTTTTGCCCTTGCCACCTTCATTATAGTAACTATAGTAGCAAAACGCTGCTCTGCGTACAACGGCATGAACCGAACTTCCGAGAGCGGTTTTACCCGACACCCCATACCTGAGACTCGGAGCCTATGGATCCAACACCCACAACGACTCCGCCGGAAGCCGCGCCGTTACTTTATCCCCGACGCGCAGCCGGACGTGGGGCGGCAGGGCGGCCCGCAGGCTGGTGTCGCTGGTCTCCAGTCCGTAGTGGATCCGGGTACCGAGGTAAGCGGCGGAGGCGACGCGGGCGGTGAAGGAGTTCTCCCCGGCCTCCAGGCGCACGGCTTCGGGGCGGATGGTGAGGGTTACCTTGCCGGGCGGGGGCGGGGTGGCGAGGCGCAGCTTGCCGAGCGGGGTGTGGACAGCGCCGTTTTCAGCGTGCCCCTCGATGAAGTTGGTCGCGCCGAAGAACCGGGCGGCGGTGCGGCTGACCGGGCGGTCGTAGAAGGCTTCGGGCCGGTCGTACATCTGAAGTTTGCCGTCGAAGAGCAAGGCTATGCGGTCGGCGAGAACCACGGCTTCCTCCTGGTCGTGGGTAACGAAGACCGTCGTATATCCGCCCTCGCGCTGAAGCTCTATTATGAGGGCGCGCATCTCCTCGCGCAGGTTGGCGTCGAGGGCGCTCAAGGGCTCGTCCAGGAGCAACAGGCCGGGCTCGGTGACGAGGGCGCGGGCGAGCGCGACGCGCTGCTGCTGCCCACCCGAAAGCTCGCCGGGTTGGCGTTCGGCGAAATCATCCATCCGCACGCGACCGAGCGCCGACGCGACGCGACGGGCTGTGTCCTCGTTGGACACGCCACGCATCCGCAGGCCGAAGCCCACGTTCGCCTCGACGCTCATGTGCGGGAAGAGCAGTGACTTCTGGAAGACCATCGCCGCCGCTCGCCTCTCCGGCGGCGTACCCACGACCGAGACGCCGTCCACCCGAACGTCCCCCGCCGTGGGCCGCAACAGGCCCGCGACTACCTTGAGCGCCGTCGTCTTGCCGCAGCCGCTCGGGCCTAGCAGGGCAACCAACTCGCCGGGCTCGACGGTGAGGCTCAGATCCGAGAGCGCCTCTTCTCCCCGCCGGTAGCGGTGGGAGAGGTTCTGTATCTCCAGCCTCGCGCTCAAGAGACTTTACCGAGACCGACGAAGGCTCGGCCCTCGCCGGAATCGTCGGGCTTTAGGAAGCGCAGGGCGACTATCAGGGCCAGGACGGCGGGGAGGGCGAAGACCAACGCCAGGGCGGAGGAGAGGACGGGGTCGTTGCCGGAGGCGGCGGAGAACAGGAGCATGGGGAGGGTGACGACGTTGCCGCCCCCGATCAGGAGCGTCAAAATGTACTGCCCCCACGAGATGAGAAACGCGAACAACCCCGCCACCGCTACCCCAGGAGCCACGTCCGGCAGCGTCACGTGCCGGAACGCCCGCCACGGGCTCGCCCCTAGAGTCCGCGCCGCCTCCTCAAGATCCCCCGGTCGTTCCGCGAAGACGCTCGTCAGGATGATCGCCGTGTACGGCACCGTCGGCACCAGATGCACCAGAAATACTCCAAAGAGCGTATCCGCCAACCCGAGTCGGATAAACGTCAAATGCACACCCATCGTAGAAGCCAGCGGCGGCACGAGTATAGGCAGCAGGATAAAGAAAATGACCGCCCCCTTGAAGCGCCACTCGTACCCACCCAAAGCCATCCCCGCCGGGAGCCCGACCGCCACCGAAGCCGCCGCCACGGATACGCCGAGGGCGAGGCTGTTCAGCGTCGCCCCGAGCACCCCGCCGCCGGGCTCCAGAAGGTACTCGATCCCGCGCATCGACCACTCCGTCGGCAACAAGTCCGGGAAGCGCCACTCCCCCGCGAACGTCCACAGAAACAGCGGCACGAACGGCAGCGCCACGAGTGCCGCCACCAGGAGCAAGCCCGCGTTCGAGCGACGCTTACCCACGCCCGAGGTTCCTTGCGAGCCGCAGGTACACGGCGGCTACGACGGTGGTGACGAGGGTGATCAGGACGTTTATAGCCATCGCCACCGGGCGGGCGGCGAGGTCGGTGTCGCGGTACTCGTTGTAGGCCGTTACCGGCAGGATCGTCGGGTAGGTCTTGCCGAGCAGGTACGGCACCTCGAACGCGCCGAAGGTGAACGCGAAGACGATCAAGCTCGAAGCCACGACCGCCGGAGATATCACCGGAAACACCACGTACCAGAACCGCCGCCACGCCCCCGCCCCTAAAGTCCGCGCCACGTCCTCAAGCTCCGAGGCCACGCCGCGCAGGGAGGCGAGCACCACGAGCGCGATAAACGGTACCTCCTTCCAGACGTAGGTGAGGATGATGCCGATGGAGTACTTATCGTACAGGAGGGCGGGGAAGTCCCTCGGCTCCCCGATCAGGCCGAGCGCCGCCGCCAGGCGCGCCCCGAGCCCGGTCTGGCCGACGACGAGCGCGATCCCAACGGCGGCGACGAGGTGCGGAATGGTGATCGGCAACTGAAACACCACCGACGAAACCCGCCCGCTCGAACGCCGCAACGCCAACGCCGCCAGCACCGCGAGCACCGTGGAGATAACGGTCGAAGCCCCGGCGACGTAGAAGGTTAGGGCGAGCGAAGATAAAAACTCTTCTCCGGTCAGGATCTCGCGGTAGGCGTCGAGGCTTAGTTCCGTCTGCCCGATGGCGGGCATGTAGCCTAGAGATTGGATGAAGGCGGTAGCCAGTCCCCCGGCGAAGAGGACCCCGATCACGACTAGCGCCGGCGCGAGGAGCAACGCTATCTTGAGCCGTCCTCCCAAAGCCTAGTCCTTTAGGACTTTCTCCTTCCACGCATCCTCGATGGCGAGCAACCACTCCGAACGAGCCTCCGGCACCCGGTTCTTCTCCAACTCCTGCGTCGAGAGCGTCGCCGTCCCCTCGGGCTCCGAGAGCTTCTTCCGCGCGTCCTCGGGCAGTCGGTCCACGCTCAGGGCCGTAAGGTCGCCCCAGCCGTCCGGATCCTGCTTCTCCACCTGCGCCTCCGGACTTTCGAGGAAGTTGGCCACGACTTGCGCCCCGGCCTTGTTCGGCCCGTTGGACGGGATGGCGAGGTAGTGGGTGTTGTTGAGGGTGCCGTCCTCGAACAGATATGTGCGTGTGCTCTTCGAGAACAAGCCCTTGCTTATTTGACGCTGCGCTAGCAGCGGGTTGTAGCTCATCGTCAACCACACCTCGCCGTTCTGATAAAGCTCATCGAGCTTGGTGGAGGTCTCGGGATAAGTCTCGCCCTCGCGCCAGAGGTTCGGCTCTATGTCGTTTAGGAACTCCGAGAACTCGGGCGACTTTTCCTCGAAGACTTTCTCGTCGAAGGGCTTCTGGTAGGGCTTCGGGCCGCCGGTCACGCCGTAGAAGACTTGCTCGGTGAAAGCGTTGCCCGTGAAGTCCGGCGGGGCCGGGTAGGTGAAGCGGCCAGGGTTGTCCTCCGTCCACTCGCGCAGTTCGTCCATCGTCTTCGGTGGGTCTTTTACCTTCTCAGAGTCGTGGATCATGACGAACTGCGCCTTGCCCCACGGTGCCTCGCGGCCCTCGACGGGGTAGCCGAAGTCGCGGTTTATGCTCGGGCTCTCCCAGTCGATGTACTTGGCGTTCGGTAGTTCCTCGGCCCACGGTCCGTACCAGAGGCTCGCGTCCGCGCCGGTGGCGAAGTTCTCGCCGTTGAGCCACACGAGGTCGATGGTCCCCTCGTCCTTGCCGGCCTGCTTCTCGTTCAGTAGCTTGTTCACCGCATCGGCGGTGTCGTTCAGGGGCGTGCGCGTCAGTTCTATATCGTGCTTCTTCTTCAGCTCGGGGATGACGTAGTCGTCGACGTAGGCGTTGATGGCGTCGTCGCCGCCGTACATCGAGAGGTTGACCTTCGTGCCTCGGGCGGCTTCCTCTAGCTCGGGGAAAGGACGATCCTCGCCGGAAGACGAGTCTCCCGAGCCGCCGCTACTACCGCAAGCCGCGAGCGACATTAGTAGGGCGGTGAGCGCGGCCAACACTAGAAGTCGGAAGTTCAAGGCTGAAGAGTCCTTTCGGTCCCGTAGGGGAATGGGTGTGTTGGTCGAAGGTTACGCATAGCGGTGTACGCTGACGGAGGGGGCTTGGATCAGGGCTCCGTCCTCTTCGGGTGCCGGGCGAGCGCCCGCATCAAGCCGGATAGTACTCGCTCTTCGTCAAGATCCCGCACCACCTCTATTTTCCGCCCGTGTTTCGAGAAGTCGTGCGCTCCGGCGGCGTCGAGGGTAGGAACCGCGAGCTTATCCACCGTGACGGATTGCGGGTCGATGACGGCGGCGATGCAGGCTATATCCCAGATGATCTTCTCTCGTCGGCTAACCTCGCCGCCGCGTTCCTCCGTCCAGCGTTCCAGTATCTCCGCCAAATAGTCCGCAA
Organism: Rubrobacter sp.; assembly: GCA_013817025.1. Classification (GTDB taxonomy): domain Bacteria; phylum Actinomycetota; class Rubrobacteria; order Rubrobacterales; family Rubrobacteraceae; genus JACDDK01. The sequence continues at coordinate 8,911 of JACDDK010000003.1, read as the reverse complement.
CCGCCCGTCCGAGCCCGCGCAACTCCACCGCGAACGACGCCGCCTCCACCACGATCTTCGCCGCCGCCGGCCACCCTGGCACGAGCAGCAACTCCACCCGCCGCTCGAAAAGCGTCCGCCACGCCGCGATGTCCGCCCGCCCGTTCAATTCGCCCATCCGCAACTCGTAGCGCCCGTAATGCTCCTCGTCTCCAAATCCCCCGAGCCACACTACCCGCACGTTCTCCAGCACCTCCGGCGCGACGAGCAGGAGCGAGGCCACGTCCGTCGCCGGGCCTGTCGCCACGACCGTTAGCGGTCCCCGCCGCGCCTCTTCGATCAGAAAGTCCAGGCCCTCGCTCGGTACGGGCTCTCCGGGCGTCTCCATCGGGCGCTCTGCGCCGGGGATGCACGGAATGTCCGACCCGCAGAATGCCACCACTCTTTCGGCTTCCTCCTGGTACATATCGCGGGAGCCGGGGCCGTGGGCGGTGGTGTTGTGAACGGAGACTACGGCTCGCACGTCGAGGGTGCCATCAGGCTGGCCGAGGGCGTGGGTGATGGCGAATTGGTCGTCGATCTCATTGGCGGTGTCGCAGTCGAGGATTATGCGAGTGGGTGCTGGCATCATGGTCTCGGGATCGTAGCATGACCCCGAAGTACGTTTATCGCGTTTCTCTTACGAGTGCCTTAAGTCGGGCCGCTGTAAGCATTGCTGGGCTTTCTTTAGCCCCGGCAATGCTCATGCGAACTTCTTTTCTCTAGGCGGCGAACAGCCGCGCCAAAAACTCCGGCTTCAAATATTGGCGGCTCTTGTTCAGGGTCTCCTCGTTGACGATGGGACGGCTGATACGCGCCGTCTCCCGCAACGCCCACGCGCACCACGAAACGGCCCGCAACGACACGATGGTCCGCATCGCCGCGAGTTGCGTGTGAAAGCGTTCAACGTCGGGCATGGGGTTCTTCTCCAGGTAGGCGTCGATGAACTCGCGTTCCTGCTCTTGCGAAAGGAGCGTTGCGGAAGCGTCGCGCCAGAGGGTGGTTGTGGGAAGCAGGAAGTGAGCGAGGTCCTGGGTGCGGGGAGCGATGCGCGCCTTCTCCCAGTCCAACAGCCTCGCCTCGCCGTCATGGACGACGAAGTTGTGGGTGTTTAGGTCGTAGTTGACGATGGCGAGGTCGTCACCGGTTAAGAGGTCCTTCTGTTCCAAAAAGCTCTCGATGCGCTCGAAACCTTTTCTCAGACCGGCCTTGCTTTGCTCGGACGCGCCGGTCCATTGCAGGTACGGTTCTGCCAGGCTGCGGGATTCGGTGAAGATGGCGGGTGCTGGGTCGGGGTGGAGTTGTAGGCGGTGTTCCGCAGGGACGCCGAGGACGTGGATGGCTGCGACGCAGTGGGCGGCGGCTTTTATGTCGGTGGCGTAGTCGAGGGGACGGCCTGGCAGGTACTCCTCGATTATCAGGGGGTAGGGGAGACCTTTGGGCGCTGGGTCCACGAGGTAGGGTTTCGGGGTGACGTTCGAGGGGGCCAGGAGTTTTAGGGCGTGGTGTTCGTAGGGGGCTTGTTCTTCTAGGGGAAGCCCGATCTGGCTTCCCGTCACCAGCCGCACCACGAGGTCTTCGTCCCCCCGCACGAGATAATTTAGGCTGTACTCACCCCGCGCCAGAAACGACACGTCGCCCGAGTACGTCCCGCCCGAACGTTCCAGATAGCGCCGAACGTCGACGGCTTCGAGGCCGAGCTGCTTTTCTTCCCGCATGAATTCGTATTCTAAGCCATCGTTCTCTGGTCGCGGTGTTATCTCTATTCCTTCTGTTAAGTAGTGGTGGTGTAAAATTCGTTATAAGGAGGTTTAGAGGTTTGGAAGTCGTTTTCTGGGCGGCGCTGGCGGCTCTCGCTTTTGTGGGGGAGTTGTTGACGGTCTCGTTTTTCTTGTTGTTCTTCTCTTTGGGCGCGGTAGTGGCGCTAGGGTTGGCGCTCGCGGGGCAAGGCATCGCGGCACAGGCTGTGGGGTTTGTAGCGGCGACGGCGCTTAGCATGGTCGTGTTGCGTCCGGCGCTCATGAACCGGCTGGCTATCGGGGATGCGGAAGGGTATAGGAAACCCGGTGCGATTACGGGCAAGAGTGGGGTTGTGATGGATGTCATCGAGCCGGGCGGAAGTGGGACGGTGAGGATCGGGAGCGGCGAGTTCTGGACGGCGCGGTCGTTGCATACGCGGGAGAGGATCGAGCTTGGAACCCGAGTGCGGGTGCTGGATACGGACGGGCTGACGGCCCTGGTGGAAGTCGTGGACATCGAAGAAGGAGAGAAGTCGTGAGCGTTGGTCTTATAGTGTTGGCGGCGGTGGCGTTCGTGGTGTTTCTGTTGGCGGCTCGGAGCGTCAGGATCATCCCCCAGAGCCGGGTGGCCGTGGTGCAGCGGTTGGGACGTTATCATCGGACGGCCGAGTCCGGGCTGACGTTCGTGGTGCCGGTGGTGGACAAGATGCTGCCCAAGACGGATCTACGCGAGCAAGTCATCGCGTTCCCGCCGCAGGCGGTCATCACCAGCGACAACGTGGGGATGCAGATCTCGACGGTCATCTACTACCAGGTCGTGGACGCCCGGGCTTCGGAGTACGAGGTCGCCAACTTCCATCTGGCGATGGAGCAGATCGCGCAGACAAGTTTGCGGAACGTGATCGGCAACCTCATCCTCGACAAGACGCTGACCTCCCGAGACGAGATCAACGCGAAGCTCCGCACCATCCTCGACGAAGTAACGGAGAAGTGGGGCATCCGCGTCACGCGGGTCGAACTGAAGGAGATAACGCCCCCCAGAGATATCCAGCAGGCGATGGAGAAGCAGATGCAAGCCGAGCGCACCCGCCGCGCCGCCATCCTTACCGCCGAAGGCGAGAAGCGGGCCGCCATCCTCAAGGCCGAGGGTGCTAAGGAATCCTCGATTCTCCAGGCCGAGGGCGACCAGAAATCCGCCGTGCTACGCGCCGAGGGTGAAGCGGCGGCCTACCGAAACGTGCAAGACGCCCAGATCGAGATGACCGGCCGCCTCTTCGACGTCCTCGGCACCGCTGAACTAAGCCCCGAAGCCTTACGCTTCCTGTACCTCAAAGCGCTGCCCGAGATGGCCAAGGGACCGGCCAGCAAGCTCTTCGTTATCCCCTCCGAGATACAGGACCTCGCCGGTACGATCAGCACCCTGGCCGGCGGCGCGGGCCTGGCAACCGAGGACGCGAGCAAGGAGCAACGGAGCCTGGAAGCCCCAAACGGGGACCGCTCGAAAAGCCGCGACGCTCATTCTTAGAGCTATCAGCCTTTAGTGATCAGCAAGAGCAAAAGACTGAACGCCCGATGCTAACGGGGCGGGTTGCGGAAATTTGTTACTTCCGCAACCCGCTTTGGACTGGCTACTGCTTCGGGTGCTCGTCGAAGAAGCGCATCATCTCCGCCGAGGCGTCGGGGCCTTTGGGGTCTGTGTAGGAGCCGGGGGAGCTTCCGCCCGACCAGGCGTGGCCGAGACCATTGACGGTCCAACGCTCCAAGATGGTGTCGCCCGCCGCGTCCTTATAGGCGGCTCGGGTGTAGGCGTGACCTTCGGGGACTCGTCCCTGCCGCGCCGTTGCTTTCGGCGAGCCCACGCTCCTGGCGAGGTGTGAGACTAGTTGCTCGCCGTTGCTCGGATGGACGGTGGTGTCGCGGTCGCCGTGGAACACTATGGTCGGGACGACTTCTCCGGCGGAGGCTTGCGGGCGTGCGGCACCTCTTCCTTGCATAGCACCGAACGCCGAGGGCATGTCGTGGGCCGCGCCGGGGGCCAGGCCGGAGTGGACGCCTACGGCGGCGTAGAGGTCGGGGTATGTTGCGCCCATAATGGCGGCCATCGCGCCACCGGCGGACATACCGGCCACGTACACCCGGTCGTCGGCGACTTGGTAGTCCTCGATCACCTGCCGCGTGATACCGGCGATGATCGAGGGCTCGCCCCGGTCGCGTTGCTGATCCGCGGCCTGGAACCAGTTCCAACACCCGTTCATGTTCGCGCTGGAGGGCTGCGCCGGATACGCTACGAGGAAGGTCTCCGTCTCGGCGAGCGCGTTCATGTGCGTGCCGGTGGCGAAGTCGTTGGGGTTCTGAGTGCAGCCGTGCAGCATGACCACCAACGGCACCGCCTGTCCCGTATACCCACTCGGCACGTAAAGCTTATAGGAGCGCGTCCCGGCGCTGTTCGTATACGACCGCTCAACGAACTCCCCACCCGGCGCGATGATGGGGGACACGGTCGCGGTCCCCGACATGGAGCCCAACGAACCACCGAGCAAGTCCCCCAGCGAACCGCCGGATAATCCCCCGAGCTTGCCGTCGGACAAGCCACCGAGCAGGTTCCCAAGCGAACCGCTGGCTAGATCTCCTAACGGGTTACCGGACAATCCGCCGAGCGAATCGCCTAGCGGGTTGCCGGATAAGCCGCCAAGCGAGTTTCCGAGTGGACTGCTGGATGAACCGCCGAACGACCCACTGAGCGGGTTTTGCACACTCTGAAAACGATTCGACGGTTCGGGGTCGGGTCGTGAATTTTCTGAGGGTTTGCGGGCAGTCGAGGGCCGTTTTGTCGTGGCGTCGGATGAGGGAGTGTCGATGATCTCCGCGTGCACTTCGATCACCTCGTCCGCGTCACCGGCACTATCCGGCGGGTCGGACGGGACGAACGCGCCACCACCGAGGGCGCGTTGCAGGAGCGCGGTAGCTTCGCTCAACCGGCCCTCGCGAGTGAGTCGGGTGGCCTCCATCATGTTCGAGTTCAACGGATCGTTCATCTTTTCGTTCTCCTTCCGATTGTCGGTTACGAAGTTTGGATGCGGCTCGCCAACGCCGCCTTTACCGCCGGGCTTGCCCGGAAGGCTCCCAGCACGACGAGGGAGTCGATGGTAGCCAGCGCAAGTTCCGGTGTGACGTCGTCGGCGACGCTCGCCAATCCCAAGACCTTTATCTCCAGCGTCTCGCCCGTGGCCCGTACCTCTTCGAGGTCCTGGCGGGTGTAGTGCTGCAACCCAAGCACCATCGTCTTGCGGGCGACGGTCTGGCGAACCGTGTCGGCGTGCGTGGAGAGCTGGTTGCGGATGGCCGTGCGAATGAAATCCGTACGGTTGGAATAGAAACCCTCCTGCACCAGCAAGTCCACCTGCCCCAAATCCACCAACCCCAGGTTGATCGTGATCTTCTCCGTCTCGCTCACTACACTTTCACCCCTTTTTCATCCCCATAGAATCCATATACCATCCACATGGATGTTAACATGTTTTAGGGTTTGTCAAGGGATGAGAAGTGGATTTCGTGGTCGGAGTTTGTTGAGAGCCGGTAAGATCGTTGTTTGGGAGAGGTTTTTTCGTGGGTTTGCTGGGTGATCTCATATGCGTGGGCGGTGGGGTGGATGGAGTCGGTGGTCGTCTTGACTAGTTTCCCCGGTGGGAGTATCTTCCAGTTCGATAACGCCTAGTCTCCAGAGTGGAGAGCGGGGGACCCAACGGCGGGCGCTGGCGCGGTCGTCAGGGGTGAATCGTCAGCGACGAACGACGCTGGCGTAGGGCTTAACTCTTTCGGCCCGAACCCGGCAGCTAACCTCGTAGGCGCTGAAGGAAGGGACGAGAAGTGCGGCATCGTGTCTTTGGCTCGCCGGTTTTCGGGGTATGGGCCGTGAGTATTCTTTGGCGGATCTTCCGTGGCTAAACCGTCGAATGCGACGGGTCGTCCGGCGGGCAAACTGTCGCGCTGGCTGCTCGCCGAGCGCGTCGACGAGGGGGTCCAGGGGCCGCAGGCCCAGGAGGGAAAGGACCAGCACGCCTGGTGGCAGGTAGTCTGTCTGACCGGGGTAGACTACTTCTCCACGCTCGGCTACATACCGGCGATAGCGGCGGCGCCGGCGGCAGCCGGGGTGCTCTCGCCCGTCGCCACGTTGCTCATAGTGCTTTTGACGCTGTTCGGGATGCTGCCGATGTACCGGCGCGTCGTCGAGGCCAGTCCGCACGGGCAGGGCTCCATCGCGATGCTGGAGAACTTGCTCTCGTTCTGGAAGGGCAAGGTGCTCGTTCTCATCCTGCTGGGCTTCGTGGCGACCGCTTGGCTCGTCACGATCACACTTTCGGCGGCCGACGCCACGGCGCACATCGTTGAGAACCCGCTGGTGCCGGAGTTTCTCCACGGCCAGAACGTGCTGATCACCCTCGTGCTGCTGGCGGCCCTCGGGGTTGTGTTTCTCAGAGGTTTCGGGGAGGCCATCGGTATTGCGGTGCTCCTGGTCGTGTCGTATCTGCTGCTCAACCTCGTCGTCGTAACGTTCGGTTTCTACTACATCGCGACGCACCCCGAGACCATCGCAAGTTGGCAGAGTGCCGTCTTTAACAGATCCGGCGGCAATCCCCTGGCGGTCGTCGGGATCGCGATCCTGGTCTTTCCTCGGCTGGCGCTGGGTCTCTCGGGCTTCGAGACCGGCGTCGGCATGATGCCGCTCGTGCGGGGCGACGAGGGGGACGACCCCGAGAAGCCGATGGGACGTATCCGCAACACGCGCAAGATGCTGGTGGTCGCGGCCCTTATTATGAGCTTCTACCTGCTAACGACCAGCATCGTCACGACCTTGATGATCCCTCAGCAGGAGCTTGGCGAGGGAGGGACGGCTAAGGACCGCGCGCTCGCCTACGTGGCGCACGAGTACCTCGGGGACATATTCGGTACGGTCTACGACATAAGCACCATCGCCATCCTGTGGTTCGCGGGGGCCTCGGCGATGGCGGGACTGTTGAACATAGTGCCTCGCTATCTGCCGCGCTACGGCATGGCGCCGGACTGGACGCGGGCGATCCGGCCGCTCGTGCTGGTCTACATCTTCGTCGCCATCGTCATAACCATTATCTTCGAGGCGAGTGTGGACGCTCAGGCCGGGGCCTACGCCACCGGTGTACTGGCGATGATGACCTCGGCGGCCTTCGCGGTGACACTCACTGCCTGGCGCGCGGGTTCGAGAAAGGCGGCCATAGGCTTCGGGATCGTGCTGGCCGTATTCGTCTACGCGCTCGTGGCGAACGAAGTGCAGCGACCAGACGGACTCGTGATCGCGGCGTTCTTCGTCGGGGCTATCGTGATCGTCTCCCTGATCTCGCGGGTACAGCGCTCGACCGAGTTACGCACCGAGAGGGTCGAGATCGACGCGACGGCCCAGCGTTTCATCGACGAAGCCGTCCGTGACGGGGATATCCACCTTGTCGCCCACCGCCGTCGCACGGGCAGCAAAAAAGAGTATGCGGCCAAAGAGCGCGAGCAGCGCGAGGACAACCACATCCCGCCTAAAGACCCGATCTTGTTTCTAGAAGTAAGCGTGGACGACGCCTCGGAGTTCGCTGACGTGCTGGAGATCCACGGCGCGGAAGTCGGCGGCTATAAGATTCTGCGCGCCAAAAGCTCCACCGTCCCGAACGCCATAGCGGCCCTGCTCCTCCACCTGCGCGACACCACCGGCAAGAAACCCCACTGCTATTTCGGCTGGACCGAGGGCAACCCTATCGTCTACGTCATGCGTTACATACTCTTCGGCGAGGGCGACACAGCCCCCGTCACCCGCGAAGTCCTGCGCGAAGCCGAACCCGACCCGGAAAAGCGCCCCGCAATCCACGTCGGGGGTTGAGAGGCTTCAGGTGGCGTTGATGGCTGTTCTTGCGCCGCTGTGGGGGTCGTCTACTGTAAGAGGCCACATCTCCCGATGTTTCCCGGTTGCGCTAACATGGATGGACTAGAGCGGCGGATTCGGAAGGAATTGGCATGAACGTACTCGTAAGCGGCGCGACCGGCATGATCGGGGCTTCCATCACAAAGGCCCTCGAAGGTTCCGGCCACCAAGTCACCCGTCTGACCCGCTCCCCAAAGTCCGACAAAGATCTCGGCTGGGACCCCGAAAACAGCCGCATAGACGGCGACCTATCCGGCACCGACGCCGTCGTTCATCTCGCGGGCGAGAGCATCGCCGAAGGCCGCTGGAACGCGCAAAAGAAAGCTCGCATCCTCGACAGTCGCGTGCGGGGAACGAGGCTTCTCGCCGAGACCATCGCCAGGCTCCCCGAGCCGCCGCGCGTGATGGTCAGCGCGTCAGCGACCGGCTACTACGGCGACCGAGGCAACGAACTTCTGACCGAGGAGAGCGCTCCCGGAACGAGCTTTATAGCCGGCGTGTGCCGCGAGTGGGAGGCCGCTGCCGAACCCGCCCGCGAGGCTGGTATACGGGTCGTGCATCCCCGTATCGGCATAGTCCTCTCCACCGAGGGCGGCGCTCTGGCGGCGACGCTGCCCATCTTCAAGCTCGGGGCGGGAGGGAGAATAGGGAGCGGAAACCAGTACTGGTCCTGGATCTCCCTGGACGACGTAACAGGCGCGATCCTGCACGCTATAACCACCGACTCCCTGCAAGGCCCCGTAAACCTGACCGCCCCCGAACCTCCCACCAACGCGGCATACACCAAAGTCCTCGGCAAAGTCCTCGGTCGCCCGACCATTCTCCCCCTGCCCGCCCCCGCCGCCCGCATCGCCCTCGGCGAAATAGCCGACGAACTACTGCTGGCAAGCGCCCGCGTCGAGCCCGCGAAGCTAAAAGCGTCCGGCTACGAGTACCGTCACCCGGACCTTGAAGGTGCCTTCCGCCACCTGCTCGGACGGTAGTAGCGTGGCCTGCCAGGGCGTAATATAAGCGGATAGAAACCGCGAGGAAGCGAGGTCGCCCGACCATCAAGGAGAAGCTCTACACGGCGAAAGAACTGCTGCGGCTGCCGGACGACGGGATGCGCCACGAGTTGGTGAGGGGAGAGTTCAAAACTATGCCTCTGGCGAGGGTGGAACACGGCTTCGTCGCGGGGAACATCGGTTCTTCGTTGGGCAACCACGCCGAGAAGGGG
>JACDDK010000052.1 GCA_013817025.1 Rubrobacter sp. | reverse complement strand
GCGCCGGGCGACCTCGGCGTGCTCTCGGCGATGGGACCAGGCTTCTCGGCGGAGCATGTGTTTTTTAGGCTTTAGGTCTGTAGCTATCAGCCGTCAGCTATCAGCTGTTGGTTTTTTTAGTTCGTTCGTTCGATTGGGTGTTCGTTGAGCGTCGTGGTCCTCGTTTTCGTGGTGATCCTCGTTGCTTTGCAGCGGCTCTTGGAGCTTCGGGTTTCGCGGCGCAATGAGCGGGTGCTGCGAGCGAAAGGTGCCGTGGAGCGTGGGGCGGGGCATTATCCGGCGATGGTCGCTATTCACGTCTTCTGGCTCGTATCGACGCTGGTGGAAGGTGTTCTGCGCGGACCGGAGATCCCGTCTTGGTGGCTGGTGCCGTTGGCGTTGTTCCTGCTCGTTCAGCCGGTGCGCTACTGGGCGATACTCTCGCTCGGAGAGAACTGGAACGTGCGGATACTCGTCGTGCCGGGCCGCAAACTCGTGCGGCGAGGCCCGTACCGCTACTTCCCGCACCCGAACTACGTTGTGATAGCGGTAGAGGTGTTGACATTACCCCTGATCTTCGGTGCCTGGACGACGGCGCTGGTCTTTACGACTCTGAACGCCGCGTTCCTGACCGTGCGGATAAGAGAGGAAGAACGGGCGCTTCAAAAGGTAGCCATCAGCCGTCGGCCAGGATCATAGGCCGACGGGCGGCGGTGTCGAATATTGGACCAGCTAAAATGCTGAGCTGAAAGCTGACCGCTAAAAGCTGATAGCAGCGACCAAAGGGAGCCCCTGTGCTGGATCTCAAATACATCCGCGAGAACGCGGAAGCCATCCAACAGAATTGCAAGAACCGCGGCGTTGATGCCGACGTTGGGCTCGTCGTGGAGCTTGCCGACCGGCGTTCGGCGCTCATACAAGAGTTGAACGAACTCAAACAGCGGGCGAACGCCATGGCTAAAAGCGTCGGCAAGGAGCGGGATGAAGCGGCGCGCGCAAGACTCATCGAGGAGTCGCGGGGGATGAAAGACGAGATTCCGGCCAGAGAATCGGAGCTTCACGAGGTCGAGGAGCGGTTGCGGGAGGAGCAGCTCAAGATCCCGAACATGACCCACCCCGACTCGCCCATCGGCAAGGACGATAGTGAGAACGTCGAGATCCGCCGCTGGGGCGACATCCCCGAGTTCTCCTTCGAGCCGAAAGACCACGTTCAGCTCGGTGAATCCCTCGGTATCATAGACTTCGACGCGGGGGCGAAGGTCGCCGGGAGCAAGTTCTACTTCCTGCGCGGCGACGCGGTGTTGTTGGAGCTTGGTCTCATCCGCTATGCGATGGACATTCTGATGGAGCGCGGTTACGCGCCGACCATCACGCCGGACGTGGCGCGGGACGAGGCGCTAATTGGGACGGGTTTCAGCCCGCGCGGGCCGGAGACCCAGATTTACTCGGTCGAAAACTCCGACCTCTCGCTCGTCGCCACCGCCGAGATCCCGCTGGCCGGACAACTCACCGATGAGATCCTGGACGAAGCCGAACTCCCACTGCGCTACGCGGGCCTCTCGCACTGCTTCCGCACCGAGGCCGGCTCCCACGGCCGCGCCAGCCGCGGCTTGTACCGCGTCCACCAGTTCACCAAAGTCGAGATGTTCGCCTTTTCGACCCCGGAACAATCCGAAGAGATCCACAACGAGATGGTCGAGATCGAAGAGAAGGTCTTCCAGGGCCTCGAACTCCCGTACCGCGTCGTGGACATCTGCACCGGCGACCTCGGCGGCGCAGCCTACCGCAAATACGACCTCGAAGCCTGGATGCCCGGCCGCAACGACTTCGGCGAAGTCACCAGCACCTCCAACACCACCGACTACCAGGCCCGCCGCCTCCGCATCCGCTACCGTAAAACCGGCGAACGACCACAGCTCCTGCACACCCTAAACGGCACCGCGCTCGCCATCAGCCGCGCCCTGATAGCCCTCCTGGAAGTCCACCAGCGAGAAGACGGCACCGTTCACCTGCCGGAAGCCCTGGTGCCATACGTAGGCAAGGAGACGCTTTCCCCGGCGAAGTAGCCTCGATATCGAGCTTAGTCCATAACTTAGTCTACAATGGGTTCGACGAGATACGTGGATCGGAGTAGATCTTGACGAAGACGGTCAACATTCATGAGGCGAAGACCCATCTTTCGCGGTTGCTGGAGCAGGTGCGGCTGGGGGAGGAGGTGATCATCGCTAAGGCTGGCAAGCCGGTGGCGCGGTTGGTCGCCGTGAGCGAGAAACCAAAGCGACGTGTGCCGGGGACTGCCAGGGGTCAGATATGGATAGCGGATGACTTCGACGCTCCGTTGCCGCCAGAGTTGCAGGAATTCTTCGAATAGTGCGGGTGTTGCTCGACACCCACGCATTTTTGTGGTGGATCTCCGGCAGTCCGAAGCTCTCGGAGGCCGCTCGGGAGACCATCGCTGACGAGCGCAATGATCTGCTATTCAGCGTGGTGAGCGGCTGGGAGATCTCCATAAAAGTCGGTGTTGGAAAGTTGGACCTGCCGGAAACGCCCAGAGATTTCGTGACCGGGCAGGTCTTGCTCAACGACCTGAGAGTGCTAACGGTCAGTTTGGACCACGCGCTGCGCGTCTACGACCTGCCCAACCACCACCGCGACCCCTTCGACCGCTTGATCGTGGCACAAGCTCTGTCGGAAGGAGTCCCCGTGCTTACGGCCGACCCACTCGTCGCCCGCTATTCGGTCGAGACTATCTGGTAGAGCGGTGCTTCGTTCGTTGCCCGTTATACTGCTTCTCGTAGCGCATATTTGATCTAGAGAGGAGCGTCCGATGGCTGAGACGGTCGAGAAACTTACAAAAAAGAGTGAGGACCCGAGCAAGTGGTATCTGGACCTCATTCGCATGGCGAAGCTGGCGGATTACGGTCCGGTGCGGGGGACGTTCGCTATTCGGCCCTACGGGTATGCGATCTGGGAGCGCATCCAACGCGACCTCGATGACCGCTTCAAGGCCACGGGACACGTCAACGCCTACTTCCCGCTGTTCATCCCGGAGAGTTACTTGAAGAAAGAGGCCGAGCACGTGGAGGGTTTCGACCCGGAGGTCGCGTGGGTGACGCACGCCGGGCGAGAAGAGTTAGAGGAGCGCATCGCGGTGCGCCCGACTTCGGAGACCATAATCTGCGAGTTTTACCGGCGTTGGATCCACTCTTACCGCGACCTGCCGGTCCTCGTGAACCAGTGGTCGAACTTCGTGCGCTGGGAGAAGGTGACCCGCCCGTTCCTCCGCACCATCGAGGTCCTATGGCAGGAAGGCCACACCGTCCACGCCACCGCCGATGAAGCCCGCGAGGAAGTCCTGCGGATGCTCGGCGTCTACCGGGACTGCTTCCGCGAAACTCTCTCCATCCCAGTCCTAACCGGGGTAAAAAGCCCTTCCGAACGCTTCGCCGGCGCGGTCGAGACATTCACCTGCGAGGCGCTGATGGGGGACGGGCGCGCCCTGCAGTCCGCCACCAGCCACGACCTCGGCCAGAACTTCGCCAGGGCGTTCGACATCACGTTTTTGGACGAGAATCAGGACCGGGTCTATCCGTATCAGACCTCGTGGGGATTCTCGACGCGCTCCGTGGGCGCGCTCATCCTCGTGCATGGCGACGACCGGGGCTTGAAGCTGCCTCCGAAGCTCGCGCCGACGCAGGCGGTCGTCGTGCCGATCTGGCGGGGCAACAACAAGGGCGAAGTGCGCCGCGAGGCCGAGGCGCTCTACGAGGAGTTGAAGGACGCCGGGCTCCGCATGGAGGTGGACCTCGACGAGGAACACTCGCCGGGCTGGAAGTTCAACGAGCACGAGCTGCGCGGCGTCCCCGTGCGCGTCGAACTCGGTCCCAAAGACATCGAGAAAGGCCAGGCCGTCCTCGTGCGCCGCGACACCGGGGAGAAGGAGTTCGTGGAGCGAAAGGCGATACCGGGCCGTCTGACGGAGCTTATGGGTGAGATCGGGGACAACATGCTCAAAGAAGCCGCCGCCTTCCGCGACGCGAACACTCGCCAGGCCGGGAGCTACGACGAGTTCAAGGAGATCATCGCCGAGAAACGCGGCTTCGTCGTCGCCCCGTGGGACGGTACGGAGGAGACCGAGGCAAAGATAAAGGACGACACCAAAGCCACCATCCGGCTCCTACCGTTCGAGCGCGAGGAGGGTAAGGATCTCGTCTCCGGCAAGCCCGGAAAGACCGCCGTCTTCGCCCGCGCCTACTAAAAAGCACGGGACCCGGCGTAAAGATATCCGACAAGGAGTGAAGATCGCCTTGACGAAATACCCTACAGTGCTTTAGCATCCATCCCTAGCGCGAACTCGCATCGAGAGCGGTGGAGGGAACTGGCCCTTCGAAACCGCGGCAACCGGCGAGGCGGCGGCGGAGAGCCGGCCCTCGCAAGGTGCCAAATCCAGCGGGGCGATCATTACCGTCCTGGAAGATGTGGGGAGAGGCGAGCAGCCTCTTCTTTTGAGCGGGTTGCGCGTAAGGCGGTCGCGGGCGCTAGAGAGCCCCGGCGGACGCCCCAACGTAGAACCCGACAACAGAGAAGGAGGCTGTATTACCATCGAACATGACACTAGACCCGAGGGCCGGCGCTAGCCAAGCCCCGGCCCGACCGGAGATCCTCACCCACCGCATCGGCGACTTCGAGCCCGAGCTAGGCGGTTCGCTGACGGAGGTCGTTCTCGCCTACGAGACCTGGGGCGAGTTGAACGCCACCGCCGACAACGCCGTGCTCGTCGAGCATGCCCTCACGGGCGACTCGCACGCCAGCGGAGCGCCGTCGCCGGAACATCGGCGCGGTGGATGGTGGGAACCCGTGATCGGGCCGGGCAAGGCTATCGATCCGGACAAATACTTCGTCATCTGCTCCAACGTCCTCGGCGGCTGCTCCGGAAGCACGGGACCAGCCTCGGTGGACCCCGAAACGGGCCGCCCCTACGGAATGCGCTTCCCCGTAGTCACGATCCGGGACATGGTCCGCGCCCAAAAACGGCTGCTCGACGACCTCGGCGTAACCAAGCTCGCGCTTGTAATCGGTGGCTCCATCGGCGGCCAACAGGCCCTCGAATGGGCCGTGGAGTTCCCGGACTTCGTAGACCGCGCCGTCCCGGTAGCCGCCACCGGTGCCCTCGGGCCGCAGGGGCTCGGGATGAGCGAGATCGGCCGCCGCGCCATAATGGCCGACCCTAACTGGCAAGATGGCGACTACTACGACACCGGCAAACGCCCTGACGACGGCCTGGAAATAGCCCGCATGGCCGGCATGATGACCTACCAGAGCGCCGCTGGCCAATGGGAGCGCTTCGGCCGTAGGCCCGCCAGCCGATCACCCATACACCGTGAACAAGGAGGCCGCTTCGAGATAGAGAGCTACCTGCAATACCAGGGCCGCGACCTAACCAGCCGCTTCGACGCCAACTCCTACCTCTACCTCCTACGTGCAATGGACCTTTACGACGTATCGAACGGCTACAAATCCGACGAGGAAGCGTACTCTCAAGTAAAAGCCGACCTGCACTTCGTGGGCATAACCAGCGACTGGCTCTTCCCCGCCGCCGAAGTAAAAGAATCAGCGAAGCGAGCGGCGCAAGCCGGAGCAAACGCCACGTACAGCGAAATAGACACCAAAAGCGGCCACGACGCCTTCCTGAAAGACTGGGCAGAACTGAAAGAAGCGATAAAACCACCGCCAAACAGGACCTGAAACCTCCAAAAAAGGAGAAACAAATGACCGATACAGTAGAAGGAAAGGCCGGAGAGCGGAGCCTCGGCTTCGACACTCTAGCGTTGCACGGTGGGCAGGAGCCCGATCCTACGACGACCGCTCGGGCGGTACCTATCTACCAGACCACTTCCTACGTCTTCCACGACGCCGACCACGCCGCGAACCTGTTCTCGCTCGCGGAGCCCGGCAACATCTACACGCGCATCATGAACCCGACCAACGACGTATTCGAGCAGCGCATGGCGCTTCTTGAGGGTGGTGTCGGGGCTCTGGCGGTCTCGTCCGGGCAGGCGGCGGAGGTGTTGTCGATCCTCAACCTCGCGGGAGCGGGGGATGAAATAGTGTCGGCGGCGGCTCTGTACGGTGGTACGTACAACCTGTTCCATTACACGCTGCCCAAGATCGGGATAAACGTCAAGTTCGTCGACTCTGGGAACCCCGAGAACTTCCGTGCTGCCATCACCGAGAAGACCAAAGCCATCTACGCCGAGACCGTCGGCAACCCGGCTCTGAACACTCTGGACATCGAGGCGGCGGCGAACGTCGCGCACGAGGCGGGCGTGCCCCTGATCGTGGACAACACCGTGCCGTCGCCGTACCTGGTGAACCCATTGGCGCATGGGGCGGACATCGTGGTCCATTCGGCGACGAAGTTCATCGGGGGACACGGAACGTCCATCGGAGGTGTGATCGTGGACGGCGGCAAGTTCCCCTGGGATAACGGCCGTTTCCCCGAGTTCACCGAGCCGGACCCGTCGTACCATGGGCTGGAGATCTACCCGACCCTCGGCGAACTCTCGTTCATCCTCAAAGCCCGCATCCAGATGCTCCGGGATTACGGTCCGGCTCTCTCTCCGTTCCACAGTTTCTTGTTCTTGCAGGGCCTGGAGACGCTGCCCTTGCGGATGGAGCGCCATTCGCAGAACGCGATGGCGGTGGCCGAGTTCTTGCAGGCGCATCCGAAAGTGAACTGGGTCAACTATCCGGGGCTCACGGATCATCCGTCGCACGAGGTTGCGAAGAAGTACCACCGCGAGGGGATGTTCGGCGCTATTCTCGGCTTCGGTATCGAGGGTGGGCTCGAAGCTGGCAAGCAGTTCATCAACCGGCTGGAGCTTCATAGTTTGCTGGCGAATATCGGGGACGCGAAGAGCCTGGTTATACATCCGGCTTCTACTACGCACTCGCAGTTGTCGGCTGAGGAGCAAGTGTCGACGGGCGTTACGGACGACTACATCCGGCTCAGCGTGGGGTTGGAG
>JACDDK010000051.1 GCA_013817025.1 Rubrobacter sp. | reverse complement strand
GGGGAGCCGAACGGGTTCTTCAAGATCGTGGCGGATTCGGAGACCGACCTGATCCTCGGGATGCACGCCATCGGGCCGCACGTTACCGATTTGATCGCGGAGGGCGTCTTCGCCAAGCTCGTGGAGGGTACGCCGCAGGAGATCGGGATGTCCGTCCACGCCCACCCGTCCCTGGCCGAGGTCGTCAGCGAGGCCGCGATGGCCGTTGACGGTCACGCCATACACTTCTAGGAGGAGAGGAGATAAGCAACGAAGCCGGAGAGGGTCCCTCTCAAGCGGAGGAACTCGCAGGACGCGCGACGGGCATATTCTTTCTGACCGTGTTCGGTGCGGTCTGGATCTTTGGAAATTCCTCGTCGCTGTCGGACGTGGTTTTTGCTGTTGTGCTCGGAGTGGGAGGTGTGATCTGCTTGCTCTTGCTCGTTTGTGGGGTCTACCTACGCCGAGTCTCTCGGGTAGGGGCCAGCGAAACAGGTGGCTCCATGAGCCGCAACCTGCGCCGGCGTTTTAATCAAGTCTTTATTGCGGAAGGCGTCGGCATCGGGGTCGTGGCGGTCATCTGTGTAAGCCTGGGTTATCCAGAGTGGATCCCGGCTGCGGTGGCGCTCATCGTCGGTCTGCATTTCTTCCCGCTCGCGCGGCTTTTCCGTATGCCGCTGTACTACTTCACCGGTGCCGCTCTCTGCGTGGTGTCGGCGGCTACCATGATCCTGGCTCCGCTCCTGAATTCCTCGGATGCCGTGTGGTTCGCGTTGCCGGGGCTAGGATCTGGGCTGGTACTGTGGACTACGGGTGTTGTGCTGGCCGTCACCGGGCTCGGGATGGCGCGTTCCCACCGAACCGCGACCGGCGGCCCGTGAGATAAGTGACACGCCGCGCCAGCTACCGGGTGCGGTAACATTGGGACAATATTTCAGGGAGATAGGAGCATCGTGGCTCGCAGACAGATCAACTTAAAAGTCCTCGAAAACGGCCAAAGAACCTTCGAGGTCCGGCACCGCTGGGAGGACCGCCCCGTGGCGCCGCCCCCGGACGGAATGCCCGTCGAGTACCTGCCGTTCAAGCAGCAGCGCACCGGCCTGCCCGGCTCGCACGGCCGCCCCGAGTGGCTCAAGGCCCGCGTACCCGACGGCGAGGTCTATCGGGATATCAAGGAGACCATGCGCGGCCTCGGGCTGCACACCGTCTGCGAGGAGGCCCGCTGCCCGAACATCGGCGAGTGCTGGAACAACCGCACCGCGACGTTCATGATCCTGGGCAACGTCTGCACCCGCTCCTGCGGCTTCTGCGCCGTCCTGACCGGCAAACCGTCGGAGTTGGATCTCGACGAGCCCGCTCGCGTCGCCGACGCCGCCAAAAAGATGGGCCTCGAACACGCCGTGATCACATCGGTTAACCGCGACGAACTGGCCGACGGGGGCGCGTCCATCTTCGCCGCGAGCATCCAGGCCATAAAAAACGAAGTCCCCGGTTGCGCCGTCGAAGTCCTCACGCCGGACTTCAAGGGCGACCGCGACGCCATAAAGACCGTTATCGACGCCCGCCCGGATACGTTCAACCACAACATCGAGACCGTGCCGCGCTTGTACCCGGCGGTACGCCCGCAAGCGAAGTTCCGGCGCTCGCTGGAGGTGCTGCGTTACGCGAAAGAGCTTAACCCCGACGGCCTCACCAAGAGCGGCTTCATGGTCGGTCTCGGCGAGGTGGAGGAGGAGCTTCACCAGACCATGCGCGACCTGCGCGACCACGACGTGGACATCCTGACCATCGGACAGTATCTGCGGCCCTCCGAAAACCATCTGCCGATGAGCCGCTACTACACGCCCCGCGAGTTCGCCGACCTTCGCAAGTACGGCTTCTCTCTGGGCTTCAAGCACGTCGAGAGCGGGCCGCTCGTCCGCAGCTCCTACCACGCTCACGAGCAGACCGCCGATGCCCGCAAGAGTGTTGCAAGCCTCTAGCGTCACAGGGCGGGTGGCCGTCCCTGCGCCACCCGAGCCCGCCGTCGAAGTGCGGCGGCTGCCCGGCCTGACGCCCTACGCGCGAGCCTGGGAATTGCAGCGCGAATTGGTGCGGCGCAGGAAGAACGACGAAATCTCGGATACCTTCGTGATGTGCGAGCATTCGCCGGTGTACACGATGGGTCGGGCGGCGCGGGACGCCTCGAACCTGGGTGCGGGGGAGGAGCATCTGCGTTCTCTGGGAGCCGAGGTTTTCTGGAGTGACCGGGGCGGAGACGCGACGTTTCACGGGCCGGGACAGTTGGTCGGGTATCCTATTCTGCGGTTACGGAGCCACGACACGCACGGTTACTTGAGAAGCCTGGAAGAGGTGCTCGTCCGCGTTCTTCAGGAGTATGGCCTCGATGGGTGGCATCACCCCGAGTACACGGGGGTTTGGGTGGGGGAAAAGAAGATCGCGGCGATAGGAGTGAAGTTTTCGTCCGGTTGGATCTCCTCCCACGGTTTCGCCCTGAACGTCTCCACTGATCTCTCCTGGTTCGACCATATAACCCCCTGCGGTATCCGCGAGTTCGGCGTGACGAGCCTGGAACGGGAACTAGGCCGGACGGTACCAATGCCCGAGGTCGAAAACAAAGTCGTCGAAAGTTTCCTTCGGGCTTTCGGTTAGTTTGCTTACTGCCCTCGTGGGTACTAGCTGGCAGTCTTAAACAGAGTAAACGAGTGAGGGAGATGAACATGCTAAAAGGCGTAGCGGTAGTCTGGATGCCGGTAAAGGACATAGATCGGGCCAAAGGCTTCTACCGGGACACTCTTGGTCTGCAACTTACGAAGGAGGACGGCGACTGGGCCGAGGTCGACGCCAACGGCCTCACGCTCGGCCTGAACGGTCGCGAGCCGGGTGGCGCCAGCAGCGACGGTGGCCCTATGGTGACCTTCCAGCCGGAGAGCAGCCTCGAAGAGACGTTGGAGAGCCTCAAGAGCGCGGGCGTCGAGGTGCCGGCGGAAATCTCCGAGCATCCCTGGGGCCGCGTGGCGACCTTCAAGGACTCCGAGGGTAACGACGTCCAACTCTACGAGCCGCCCAAGAGCTAAAAGCGCTTATCCAAAACAGAATAGGCTAAAGACTTTCGCCCCGTCGTCCGATAATATGACTGCGGGGCGAAAACTTCATCTCCGAATACTCCATATCTAACTTCATATCTTCGTGGAAGGCGCGTTGGTTCTCGAAAAGCATGCAAGGATCCTCTTTACCGCGCTTCTACTAGCCGTGTTCTGTGTGGCGCTGGCCTCTTCCTCGGCTACAAGTAAGCCCGGCAAGAACGCACGCGCAACCGACGAAAACGAGCGTCCCAAAGGTCCTCACGCCGCCGGGGAGCTGGTCGTGACCTACGAAGACGGTTCCTCTCGGACAACGCCCGAGTCGCTCGGTGAGACCGCTGCGGTCGAGGAGGAGTTGCCGGAGATTGGGGCCAGGGTCGTGGAGTTCAAGGACGTAAAAGACGAGCCCACGGAGGAGGCCCGCGAGACGAAGCTCGCCGACCGGAAGAAGGAGCTGGAGAAGAAGCCCAACGTGGCGACCGTGGACTACAATTACAAGCGTACTCTTAGCTACACCGCCAACGATCCCGGTCTGCGGGACCAGTGGGCGCTCGGCAAGGCTGGTTTCGAGCGGGCCTGGAACGGCGAGCGGGGCGAGGGGGCGAAGATAGCGATCCTCGACACCGGCGTCGCCGCCGGACACCCGGATCTAAAGGGCAAAATCTCCGCGCAGTGGGACTTCCTGGAGAACGACCGCGTCGCGGACGACCCCAACGGACACGGCACGGCGGTCGCCGGAATCGCCGCAGCCCTCACCGACGACGGCGCGGGAATAGCCGGAGCCTGTCCGGACTGCAAGCTCGTCGTGGCTAAAGTCATGGGCGGCAACGGCGTGGGCTACGACTCGGATATTGCACAGGCCATCACCTGGAGCGTCGACAACGACGCTGACGTTGTCAACCTCTCTCTTGGAGGGCAGGCGGAATCCGCGGTCCTCAAGCAGGCCGTGGACTACGCTGCGAAAAAGGGTGTTGTGATCGTAGCCGCCGCCGGAAACCGTGGCGAAAACTCGCGAGAGTATCCGACCGCGTATCCGAGCGTCGTGGCTGTGGCATCTACGGATCAGGGAGATGTCCGCGCCCCCGACTCGAACTTTGGTTCGTGGGTGGACGTGGCCGCGCCGGGCGTCGAGATAGTCTCGACCGTCCCGGAGGGCTATGGTCTCTGGAGCGGCACCAGCATGGCCGCTCCGCACGTCGCAGCCCTCGCTGCGCTCTTCGCCGCCGACGGTGCCGAAAACGTAGAAGACCGCATCTCCAAAACCGCCGACGACCTGGGCCGGAGAGGTTCCGACGCCTACTACGGCGCGGGACGCATCGATGCCGGCAGCCTCGCCGCCAACGGCAACCCATCCGGCAAAAGCGACAAAGCGGCGAATGAGTCCGACCGCGTCAGCCTCGCCGACGACAAACTGCCACAAGAGAACGTCGGCAGAACGCGCGCTCCCTCCGTGGACGACACCCGTCAGAAGACCGTGAGCAAAAAAGACAAGTCGCCGCAGCCCTCGGCGCAAGGCTCTGGCGGCACCAACTCCACAAACGCTGGCACCGGAAGTACCGGCTCCACAAACACCGGTACCGGGAGTACCGGCTCTCCGGATGACAACGCCGGCAAAGCTTCACGCGGGATCACGGAGCTTCCCGACACGGGTGGCCCCTCGCCCGCGTTGTTCGCCGGGGTCGCGCTCGTCCTATCAGGGATGGTGGCGTTCCACGCCTCGCGTTATCCTCGAAGCGTGCGAGTTGTGAGCCGACGGCTGATTGATTTTCTACGCGCTACCGATAAATATGCCGGCGGCGAATACCAGGGCACCGCCCAGTATTACCTGTACGGCGGAGATAAAGAAGCTCATGCCGAAGTAACGATAGCGGATGTAGGAGATGATGAGTAGCTCCGCGCCCACGACCGCGAAGGCCACGTACAGCGCCAGCCCCACGTCGCCCATCAGGAACGGCAGTGTGTGCAGGATGCCGCCTATGAAAGTGGCGACACCGGTTATGACGCCCCGAGTGATCGGGTTTCCCCGACCCGTCAACGATCCATCGTCCGAGAGACCCTCCGAGAAGGCCATGCTGATCGCCGCTCCAACCGCCGCCGCGAGCCCCACCAGAAACGTCACCCGTGCGTCCCGCGTCGCAAACGCCGTCGCAAACAAAGGCGCGAGCGTCGAAACCGATCCGTCCATCAAACCCACCAAACTCGGCTGCACCACCCGCAACACGAAGTCCTTGCTATGTCCGGCGGCCGTCATCTCCCGACCCCCAAAACCCAGCCGATCCATCAATTCAGACATAGCCTCGGCCTCTCCCTCTCTGCGCGCACTTCTCATAATCACCAATTGTAAAGGACGTGTCGATAAAATCAAGAACAATTATTGATCTTGATAATGAGAACCGTTCGCATCACTTTCCGGTTGGGCTCGGAACCGACGTTGAAACGTAGTCGAGTGGTGGCGAGGAGCCTTGATGGGCGACGCCGTTGGTAAGTTCGGTGGGAGGAGCCGGTAGCTCATTGTGCGTGGCATCGCAACCCTGGCGGCGGTGTCGCGTAACATCAGTCAGGCGGCACGGAGACTTCGACAAAGGCGGGACTACTGGGCACTACGACGCTGGCGCTTTTGATCCTCGCGACCCTAGTAACGGTCGTGGTGGTGGCTTCAATGCTGCGCCAGCCGGCGCTCCGGCGTATCGGGTTGCGGAACTTCGGACGCCGAAAGTGGAACACCGCGCTCGTCATCCTCGGCTCGATGGTCGGGACGGCTCTTATATCAGGCTCCCTGGTCCTCAACGACAGCACCACGCGCTTTCAGGAGAACGAGGCCCGCGAGACTCTGGGCGAGATCGACGAGGTAGTCCAGAAGACCGCCCAGCGCCTCCCGAGCGACCGCCGTCCCGTCCCGTTCTTCGACGAATCCGCCATCTCTAAAATAACCCCCGGAGCCGTCCGTAAGGAATCGAGGGATGCCGAAGCCGGGCCGGTCGGGGTGGACGGCGCTCTAGGAGCGGTGATCGCCGAGGTCCCCGCCGAGGCCCTGAACGAAAAAGGCAAGACTACGATACCGAGCCCCGCCGTAACCGTGATCGGCGCGGACTGGGGAGAACTCGAAGAATTCGGCGCGGCTCCGCCGCCGGAGTCTGAGCGCCCCGCGCCAAAACTCGGCGAGGCGTATATCTCCGAGAGCCTGGCGAAAGCGTTGGAGCTCGAAGAGGGCCGGAAGCTGCGTATGCGGGGCGTCGCGGGGCCGGAGGAGTTCGAGGTCGCGGCGGTGCTCCCGGAGACGGGTATCTCCGGCTACAAGGCGCGGTTCTCAAGTTCGGAAGGCACGATGCTCGTGGCCCCGGCGGCGGTTCGCGGTTTGATCGGGGCGAAAGAGGGCAAGGTCAACACGCTCTTCGTGAGCAACGAAGGGGACGTGGTATCTGGCTCCGAGGCTTCGGGGCGGGTCAAGGACGCGGTGCTGTCGCTCTTGAAGGGCGAGGGCTCGTTCGAGGTCGCGCAGGTCAAGAAGGACACCATAGAGCAGGGCGGTCTACCGATAGGCCAAGTCTTCCTGATGATAAGCTCCTTCGCCATCCTAGCCGGGATATTGCTGATCGTAAACATCTACACGATGCTGGCCGAGGAGCGGAAGGCCGAGCTTGGTATTCTGCGGGCCGTCGCCTTGAAGCGCGGTGGGCTCGTGCGGGTCTTCGTGTACGAGGGGTACGTCTATAGTCTGCTGGCGTCCATTGTCGGGGCGGTGGTGGGTCTCGGCATCGCCGCCGGGCTCGTCTACGGGATAAACCGGGCCGCCACGGTCTTCGCCGACCTGTTCAACGACGAGCTTCGGATACCGTTCCACGTCGAGCCGGGTTCGGTCGTGGCCGCCCTGTGCGCGGGGCTGCTCATTACCTTTCTCGCCGTCTTTCTGACGAGCCTACGCATCAGCAACCTCAACATCGTCGCCGCGATCCGGGACCTGCCGGAGGAGGAGACGCGGAAACGTCGGCTGGCCCGCGGCCTCCTGGCGCGGCTCGTGTTTATCGCGGGGATCATGGTGGCGATCACCGGGTTCTCGGTCGAGGAGGGCTTCTCGATGCTCATCGGTCCCGTCCTGATGGCATG
>JACDDK010000050.1:395-7172 GCA_013817025.1 Rubrobacter sp. | reverse complement strand
CCGGGTGGACGGGCGGTGGTGCGAACCGGTATCTCGGTCGCCATCCCCGATGGATACGCGGGGCTCGTGCTGCCGCGCAGCGGGTTGGCCGTGAAGCATGGCGTCTCGCTGGTCAACACGCCGGGGCTCATAGACTCGGGGTACCGGGGGGAGATCCGGGTCCCACTCATAAACCACGACCGCGATGAAACGTTCGAGGTCGTGGCCGGGATGCGGATCGCGCAACTGATCTTCGTGCGCGCCGCCGGTGCGGTGTTCTCCGAGGTGGACTTGCTGGACGAGAGCGCCGACGGTCGCAACGAGGGCGGCTTCGGCTCCTCGGGGACGGCCTAGTGCGTATAGCCGTCGTCGCGGACGACTTGTATCCGGGCTACGGGGGACAGGCCGCCGCCACCGAGGGCCACGTTCAAGCCCTGATCTCCCTCGGTCACGAAGTCCGCGCCCTCGCCGGAGAAGAGCGAACACCTACGCAACCGCCACCGGGAGTAACGGTCGAGCGCCTGCCGGTGTGGCGGCCGGGGGAGAAGCAAACCCACCTCGCGCTGCCACGTTCCGGGGAGATAAACACCCTTCTAAAGTGGGCGGATGTGGTCCAGATCAACACCCCAACACCCCTCGCCCTACGAACCTTGACCCTCGCCCGCCGCGAGAACGTCCCCGCCGTAATGGGCTTTCACACCCAAGAAGAGAGCGCGGCCCTGCATTTCTCCCTGCTGCGCGGACCAGTGACGGCGGCGCTGCGGCGCTGGTACACGGCTCTCTACCGGAAACCAGATCTCCTCGTCGCGCCGACTGCGTTCGCCGCCCGCCTCGCCGAAGACTACACCTCGCGCCCCGTACACGTCGTCTCCAACGGCATTCGGCTCCCGCGCATCGGGGTCGCCGAAGAGGAACGCGCCGCCACCATGCGACGAAAACTCCTCGATGGCAAGCGGCACCTACTTGTCCACGTCGGTCGCCTGACGCACGAGAAGCGCCCGCGGGATCTGCTCTCCCTGGCGTCGGCGCTCGCGGAGCGTCGCCGGGACTGGCGGCTCGTAGTGGCGGGTAGCGGACCTCTGCGCCGGGCGCTGGAAGAGCGGGCGGCGAAACTCGGGCTCGCGGACGAGGTGCGGTTTCTCGGCTACGTGCCGGAGGGGGAGAAGGAGGACCTGCTCCTCGCGGGCGACCTCTTCTTGATGCCGTCCCCGACGGAGCTACAGAGTATCGCCACGCTGGAGGCAATGGCCCGGCGCTGCGCGGTGGTCGCGGCGGACGTACCGTCCAGCGCCGTCCCGGAGATGGTACGGGAAGCGGACTGCGGTCTCCGCTACCGTCCCGAAAGACCAGACGAGGTAGTCGATGCCGTCGAACAGCTGCTCGACCATCCCCAAGAGTTGGAGCGACTGCAAGAAAACGCCGTCGCAGCGGCAAGGTCGCACGACGTAAACCGGAGTGGGGAGAAGCTACAGGAGATCTACACCGGCCTGCTCCACGACCGGAAGACCTCGAAGAAAGCGTCGGAAAAACCACTGCAAAGGACCATCGCATGAACGATGCTAAAACGGTAGCCGTTACCGGTGCGGGCGGCTCTCTCGGCAACGCTCTGGTGCGGCGTTTGCTGCGGAGCGGACGAACCGTGAGGACGTTAGTCCGCAAGGAGGATGATGCCGCAAGGCTCCTCGCTCTCGGAGCGGAGCCCGTCGTTGGTGACGTGCGGGACGAACGAGCGCTGGAGCAACTGGTCCGTGGTTGCGAGGTCGTATTCCATCTGGCGGCCTGGATGGGGAAGCCTTTCGACGAGAAACTGGCTCATGCGGTCAACGTGCGAGGGACGGAAGGTGTGGTGCGAGCCGCCGCTAAAGCGGGAGCGCGGCGGGTGGTTCTGGCGAGTAGTGTGGCTGTGTACGGGCCGGTACTTCGAGGTGTGATCTCCGAGAAAACGCCCGCGTGGAGCGTTGGGGACCTCTACGGGGACACTAAGATAGAGGCCGAGAAGGTGGCGCGACGGGTTGCCGGAGAGACGGGCGTCGAGATGGTCGTGATGCGTCCGACCATGATCTTCGGCCCGAAATCCCCCTCGTGGACGGAGGAGCCGTTCGCGGCTATATCCAAAGGTCTACCCGCGATCATCGGCACCGGCGAAGACCTTGTGGCCCCGATTTTCGTGGACGACGTAGCTCTGGCCTTCGACCTGGCCGGAACCACGCCCGAAGCCGCTAACGAGACCTTCAACGTCGGTGCGGGACCCAGGACCTGGAACGAGTTTTTCGGCGCCTACGCCACCATGACCGGAAAACCTCTTCGTCGCATCCCGGTTACCCTCGCTCGCAATGCGGCCCGCGCCGGTGAACGCGCCGAGCGACTCCTCGGACACCGTCCCCATCTGCCAGCCGAAATGGTCGGTGTAATGACCAGCCGTGCCACCTACTCCACGGAGAAAGCCCGTCACGTGCTCGGCTTCGAGCCGCAATTCGGCCTTGCGGATGGTATGCGAAGGACGGAGGAGTGGCTGCGGGCTTCGGGCCTGTTGCGGCGTCCGTCGGTGGCGCTCGTGACGGGGGCGGCTCGGGGGCTCGGGCGGGCGGTGGCGATCAAGCTGCGGGCCGAGGGCCTGACCGTGTGGGCGGCGGACGTCGAGCGCGAACCGCTCGCCGAGTTGGCGACGAAGGGTATTCACGCGGTGGCGCTCGACGTTTCTTCGGAGGCGTGCGTGCGTTCGGTGGTCGAGGAGATCGAGGGCGCGAGTGGTCCGGTGGACTTGCTGGTGAACGTCGCGGGCGTTGGGAGGCCGGGGGCGCTTGAGAGCCAGGCTTTCAAGGAGGTCGAGCTTCACTTCGACGTGAATGCTTACGGGCCGTTGCGGCTCGCGCGGGCGGTCGCGCCGGGGATGCGGCGGCGGGGGTGGGGCCGCATCGTCAACGTCACCTCGACCAACGGCTTTATCGTGACGCCGTTCATGGGCGCGTACTCAGCCTCCAAACACGCCCTCGAAGCCCTCTCCGACTCCCTGCGGATGGAGTTGAAACCGTGGGGTGTCGAGGTCGTCGTTATTCAGCCCGGCGCGATGAAGACCGGGTTCGCCGATAGAGCGCAAGCCGTGCTGCGTGAGGAAATTTCCAATTCCAAAGACGGTTGGAGCCCCTATCTACAGTCTTTTCTGGAGAGTCCCTTATGGGGGACGGCTACGGCTACGAGCCCGGAGAAGGTGGCGAAGATCGTTGCGAAGGCGGCGCTTTCCAGCCGGGCGTCGGGGCGGCGGTTGGCGACGCTCGACGCCATACCGGCGCGGGTGATGTCGTTCATGCCGACGGCCCTTCGGGACGCTTTTCTGGTACGGGCGGCGGGGCTTGGCCGGAAGCCGGGGGACGGCTGAGAGGTTTCGAGAAGTACAGCAGCCATCCGGCGGCTGGTCCTATAAGAAAGATCAGGTAGAAGCTCAACAGCCGCCACGAGAGGACCGCCGCCGCCACACTGCCAGCACCGGCACCGACGGCCAGGGCTACGGATGCTTCCATGAAACCCGAGCCGCCGGGGGTTGGGATGAAGTGCGAGATCATGGTGAGGCTCCCCAGCAGCGCCAACACGGTAAAGAGACCCACCTCCGAGCCGTACAGCCCGAGCGTACACCACAGAATCACGAACCCCGCCAGCCATCCCACCGCCGTGACGACGTGCAGCCGTATCCAATCCGCTCCGGACATCCTCCGGTACGCCCGAGCACTGCGCGTGTAGTCGCGCGCTACGCTAATCAGCCGGTCATCGAACCGCCGGAACAGCGGGCGCTTCGCCACCGCGAGGATCACGCACGAGACCAATTCGGGGCGTCGGCTCAGAACGAGTGCCACCGCCACCGCCAGCCCGACCGCCACCAAAGCGAAGACTTCGGCCTGCCTCGGCAGGGAGATGATGTCCGAGTA
The DNA here is from genome assembly GCA_013817025.1 of Rubrobacter sp. GTDB lineage: Bacteria > Actinomycetota > Rubrobacteria > Rubrobacterales > Rubrobacteraceae > JACDDK01. The sequence continues at coordinate 3,273 of JACDDK010000050.1, read as the reverse complement.
GATCAAGTAAAAAAGCCCAAGCGGCGCGGACCACGAGAAGAACACGAGGTCCAGAACAAACACCTGAACCACTACCCCGATCCCCTTACCAGCCGGCACTCCGAGCCGCCCAAGAGCGACGACCGTCGCTGGCGCTCCTCCGGTATTGCTCGGCGTCAGCGCCGCCCCGAGTACCGCTACCAGATGCGCCAGCAGCGCCGACCGATAAGTCAGAAACACGCTCTGGCCCCTGCAAAGCAACTGCAACTTGATGCCGGGTGCCATCCACTGCGCGACCAGCGCGAGCCCACAGAGCGCCAGCAACCCCAGGCTCGGGTCTTGCATCCGGTAAGTCTCCGCCTCGAACAACGCGCCGCCCGCCACCAGATAAAGCCCGCCGAAACCGAGCGCCAGACTCGACGCCAGCATCGCCAGAGCGCGTTTCATGCCCGGATCGACGAACCGTTGGGCGCCACGCCGGTCGAGCGGCCCAGCGCGTACCGCACGACGTGATGGGCAAGTCTCTCGGTGTCTCCGGCGAGGTCCAACCGGCGGCTCCGGCGTTCGATGTCCCCGAGCAGCGCGGGCTCTGTGGCGTAGCGCAGGACGGCCTCGGAGAGCGCCGCTGTCGAATCGGCCCGGCACCCGAGCCTCTCGCGCTCCACGAACCGCGCCACGCCCAGCTCGTTCAGACCGGTGTGGCCGGTGACGAGCATCGGTCGCCCAACGGCCAGAGCCTCGTAGACCGACGCCGGACCAGCCTTGCCGATCACCACGTCGCTCGCCGCCACGTGCGAGGCCATCTCCTCCACAAAGCCCGTGACCCGCAGGTTCGGCGTATCCAGCTGTTCCAGGTCCCGGCGCAGCTTCTTGTTGCGACCGGTTATGACGATCACCTGCGGCGCGGCCCCGGAATCCAGCACGGCCTTTATGAGCCGGTTCGGGCCACCGACGACGCCCTCGCCGCCCAACGAGATCAGGCACGTAAACCGCTCTTCGAGACCCAGTATCTCCCGCGCCGCCGTCTTTGATGGAGCGTTCAGGAACGACTGCCGCACCGGATAACCGGAAACGGATACCTTGTGCGCCGGAACGCCCATCGAGACGAGGTCTTTTCGCACCGCCTGCGATGGGACCACGACGTGGTCCGCCCTGGGATCCGCCCAATAAGCACTGATGTTGTATGGCTCGGTCGCGTAAGTGAGCACCCGCGCCGTCAACCCGTACCGCTCCTGAGCCAGAGCCAGCCCCGTAGTGATCAGCCCGTGGTTAGAGACCACCAGCAACGGACGTTCCCGTTCGAGGTCCGCCGCCGCCGCCCGAGCGAAGCCGCCTAAGAGCCCCCGCTGACCGGCGACGGTAGTGCGTGGGAACGAATCTATGAGGCGCTGCCCGGCGCGGGCGATAAACGGATAGCGCAACGCCAGCCGCCAGAACTTCTTGTGCCGCCGGTCGAAGCTTGTAACGTCCAACTCCTCGGCGTAGTCCGAGACCCGCATGGAGAATCGGCCCGGATAGTAGCGTTCGATGGCTTCGGAGATAGCGTGCGCGGTGGCGACGTGTCCGCCGCCGACGGCGACGGTAGCGAACAGTATCTTCGGTCGCTCGCCGTTGGGGCGACGGCTTGCTACGGAGAGCTCCGGTTGGACCTGGGCATCAAGGATACTCGCCATTCCGGGGCCTAATGTTATGTGCCGTCCGCGCTCCTGTCTACGACGCGGGGTTTCGTCCACGTTAAATATCCGAAGTCGAGGGATTTCTCGGCTGGATCAGGACTATCAACCCCGCCGCCGCCGGATACGCGAGCGCCAGGATCGCCGCCAGGATGCCCGAATCGTTGAGCGCCCCCGAAGCCGCCGCCGCGACCGCCGCGCCGAGCATTCCCGCCGCGACGGTCCGCCCACCAACCTCGCCCCGAACCCGCCGCCACCCGAAGAACGTTAGCGCCGCCAGAGCCATTAGCAACACGGCCCAGATCGGGTTCAAAAGATGCCGCAAACTCAAGATGATCTTGCGCGCCGCAACCTCATACAAAGCCACATCCCCACTGGCCGCCCGCGCCCCATGCGAAACGTCCGGAAACAGAGAACCGCCGACCACGAAGAGCACCACCGCCGCAAACAACCCGCCGCCCGACCAGAGAGCTATGCTCAACAGTCGCCCGCCGCGCAGAAGTCCCACCGTTGCTCCGAGCCCGGACCCCAGGGCCAGAGAGCCGCCGACATCCGCGCCCATAGGAGGAAGTCCGAGCGCGACCATCGCCGCAACCCCAACGACCGGGACCAGCGCGATCAAACGCGGTCGCCATCCGACCGCCAGCCCCGCCCCAAGCGGCAGAGCCCCAGCGACCACCGCCGAGTATTCGTTGCCGATACCGTAAAAGCGTGTGCCGTAGGCGGGATCATGCCCCAACACCGAGAACCCCATCACCCTACCCCCAAACGCCGCATCCGCCAACACCACCACCACGGTAACCAACGACACCACCGCCAAACCACCCAGTTTCCCCGAAGAAAAACCAAGCGCCAAAACAACCAGCCCGCCCGCCAAAACCGCTGCGAGAACAGCCACGAGCACCGCGTTAGTGATCGGCACCGCAGCCGCGGCCAACGTCCCAAAAGGCAGAGACACGAGAAAAAGCACCGCCATCCGCACCCCGTCGCGACCCCGCAGGACCGTACCCAGAACGACAGCCGCCGCCGAAGCCCCGACTAACAGCGCCCAGACAACGGCACGCTCCTCGTCCACGAACGCGAGGCGTTCTTGCAACCGCGCCGCGTCTGGCGCGCTTCCGGGCCGGACTTCGGTGGCGCGTCCGGCCATCTCCGGCGGGGCTTTGATGCCCAACCGATTCAACAGCGTCGGGGCCACGTCCTCGCTGCTCAGGAGACCGTTCGTG
>JACDDK010000050.1:0-385 GCA_013817025.1 Rubrobacter sp. | reverse complement strand
GCCTTTGGAGTCCATCACCACGAGGGCCGCCGACTCGCCGATTGCCGCCGATTGGACGCCGGACTTTGCGAGCGTGTCGCCTAGGGAGCCCGGCTGGATCGTAGCCGCCGGACCATCGAACGCGTCGGGGACTTTGGCTCTTGCCTTCGGCAATTCGTCCGGTAGCAAGGAGGTGTCCGCTCGCGCTCCCGCCCCGAGTAGCGCGTATTCCATGCGCGGGTCGTCGGAGGCCAGCCCCTGTGCCGTGGAGAGACTGGCGGTGGCCCCGTCCCGAAACACCGGCGCGAGTCCCGGTGTCCGCACGGCGCTCTCCCACGTGAGGCCGTCTTTTACCAGCACGAGCACCACGGGATCCTCGGGTTGCTGGGCGAGGGCGGGTTGCGCC
>JACDDK010000002.1 GCA_013817025.1 Rubrobacter sp. | reverse complement strand
GTGTATGGGTACATTACGGAGGAGAAAGAGTCGTTGCGGCAGGGGTTCGCGGCGCTGTTTCTGTCTTCCGTGGGGGAGTTGGCGGCGGGGCTGGTGCTCGCGGGGATAGCGGGGGTGCTGGACGAGTTGGTGGGGCTTGCGGTGCTTATACCGGCGGCCATCGGGATGCGCGGCGCTATCTTCGGGGCGATGGGCAGCCGGATCTCCACTTCTATTCAGACCGGGTTGTTTAGCTTCAACCTGCGGCGGGGCGTGTTGGCCGAGAATGTGCAGGCCGCTGCGGCGTTGTCGCTAATTTCCGGTGTGTTTCTGGCGTTTATGGCGCGGCTTCTTTGCGACGTGCTTGGGGTTCGGACGGAGTTGACCGTATTCGATTACGTGGTGATCTCGACCGTTGGCGGTGTGATCGCGGGTGCTTTGTTGCTGGTTATTACGGTTGCGGTGGCGCGGTTGTCGGTCTCGCGGGGGTGGGACATGGACAACATTTCGACGCCCATGATCACGGCGGCGGGAGACATCCTCACCCTGCCGGCCCTCGTCTTGACGACGTACCTGATCGGCATCCCCATCTTCTCGAACGTCCTGGCCGTCGTCCTCATAGCCTTCTCCATCGGCGTCGTCTACTTCGCATTCCGCCTCGGCGCCGCGAACCTGCGACGCATCCTGGCCGAATCCCTGCCGATCCTGGCCCTGGCCGGTGTGGTAACCATCCTCGTCGGCGTCGCCCTTCAGCACCGCGAGGAACAGTTCCTGACTCTTTTGTCGTTGAGCATATTGCTGCCGGCGTTTTTGCAGGAAGGCGGCGCTTTAGGCGGCATCCTCTCCAGCAGGCTCTCCTCGAAGATTCACTTAGGTCTTCTGGAGCCTCGGGGGTTTCCGCCCGCGAGCACGTTCCGGGACTTCGCCCTGATCTACACCTTCGCCACCGGTGTCTATCTGTTTATCGGGGGGGCCTCGCACGTCCTCGCCGTCAACCTGTTCGGGGCCGACACAAGCCCTGGGTTTTTGGCTATGGTCGGCATAAGCGCGCTGGCGGGGCTCATCGCGACGACGGCGGCGGCGTTGGCGGCGTACTACGGGTCGGTGTTCAGCTACCGGCTGGGGCTCGACCCGGACACTTACGGGCAGCCCATAATCGCGACCGCCGTGGACCTTCTCGGCTTCATCGCCCTTATAATCTCTCTCGTAGTCTTCGGATTGGCGGACTGACATGCGCGACACACGACGCGGAACGCAACGCGGATCGCAACCCCGTAACCTCAAGGAGATGCTCGCCGAGGCCAAGAACACCTCGGAGCTTATGGTGGACCTGGCCTACACGGCTCTGTTCTACGACTCCGAGGACTTCTCCGAGGAAGTCTTTCGGCTGGAGGAGCGCCTCAACGACCTCGTCTACGACATGCGTATTCTGGCGATACTCGCGGCCCGGAGCCCGGCGGATTCCGAGCAAATGGCGGGGATCCTGCAGATCGTGCATGACATCGAGAAGATCGGCAACGCCGCCAACGACATCGCCAAGATAGTAGTCAAAAAACTCGGCATCCCACCCGAACTACTCCAGGACATCCCCGAGGCCGAAGAGATACCGGCCCGCGTGAGCATCCACCCCGAGAGCCCCCTCGACGGTCGCACGCTGAACGAGGTGGACCTTCCAACGGAGACCGGGATGCGCCCCATCGCCCTGCGCTCGGAGGACGACTGGAACTTCGACCCCGAACCAGAGGACGTGCTGCGCGCCGGGGACGTACTCTTCCTGCAAGGCCCCCCCGAGGGCGTGAGCGAGCTTCGGGCTCTAGCCGGCGAACCACCCGCGCCGAACGCCGCGCCCGCCGTCGAGACCACCGGCACGCTCTCGGAGCTTGAGCAGGCCGTGGATATTCTGATAGAGATGAAGAACCTCTCCGAAGTGGCCGTGGGCCTCGCCTACTCGGCGCTCCTCTACTACGACGCCGGGCTCGCCCGCGAGGTCGTAGCCATCGAGAACGAGATGGACGAGATGCGCTACCGCCTCGAACGCTGGGTGCTCCTGGCGGCCCGCCACCTCGAAGATTCCTCGCGGCTGCGAGGCGTACTGCACCTGGCGACCGCTTCGGAGACCATCGCCGACTGCGCGATGGAGATGGTCTGGGTCGTCGAGAAGGGCGAGGAAGTCCACCCGGTCCTCTCCGCCGCCATCGAGGAGTCCGACGAGGTAGTGCTCAAACTAACCGTGGCCCCCGGTTCCCCCGCCGACGGCAAATCCCTGGAAGCCCTCCAGCTAGAGACCGAGACCGGCATGTACGCCCTCGCGGTAAACCGGGGCGGACGCTGGACCTACCGCCCCCGCGACAGCTACGTCCTGCACGGCGGCGACTCGCTGCTCGCCACCGGCGCGCCCGAGGGCCTCGAACCCTTCGCCCGGCTCTTCGGCGCGGAGCTGGAAGAAGTGGACGAGTAATCGGCCCACAGACCGGAAAATCTCCGCCCTCTTCGGGCCGCGCCGTTTGGAATTCCGGGGCTCTGTTCTGGGGGATTCTGGCGGTCGTCGGGGCGTTCATGTACACGCGGTTGCTCGGGAAGGTCGCCACGCTGCCCGAGGGTATTCTGGAAGGCTCCAACGACTTATCGTTGTACCGGGCCGCCGGTGAGGCGCTGCTACGCGGCGAGGTCCCGTACCGGGATTTCTTTATCGAGTATCCGCCCGCGAGCCTGCCGTTCTTCGTACCGCCCGCGTTGTTCAGTGGGGATCCACTCTCGTACATAGACCTCTTTACCGCCGAGATGGCGCTGTTGCTGGTGGCCTGCCTAGCCCTGATCTCGCTAACCGCCCGCCGCACGACCGGCACCTGGGGATGGCTGCTCCCGGCGGTCACGTTCGCGTGGTGTACGCTGCTCCTCTACCCCGTCGCCGCCACCCGCTACGACGCCGTCGTAGCGTTTACCCTGGCGGTCGCCGTCGCGGTTGCGGCGCTCGGGGGCCGGTGGCGGTTGCTGGCCTATGCTTCGCTCGGGCTCGGAACGGCGGCGAAGCTCGTGCCGATGTTCGCCGTACCGGCGCTGGCGCTCGCCCGGCGGTCGGTGTTGGCGGGGGGCGCGGTGTTCTCGGGGGTGGTGGCGCTGTTCGTGGTTCCGGCGCTGTTGCTGGGTGGCGGGGAGTTCTTGAGGAGTTTTTCGTATCACGCGCAGCGGGGGTTGCAGGCCGAGAGTTTAATGTCTTCGGTCCTGATCCTGACCGGAAACGTCACGAACTTCGAGTTCGATTTCGGCGCGTTCGAGGCGCGAGGACCGGGTACGGACCTCGCAAGCACTCTAAGCCTGCCTCTCACCGGCGTGTTGCTGATCGTGACGCTTTTTTTCATGTACCGGGCGCACAAGGCGGGGCGGCTCGGGCCGGAAACGTTTCCGAGGTTCGCCGCCGCGCTTATACTGGCGTTCATGCTCGGATCGAAGGTTCTCTCCCCCCAGTACATGGTTTGGCTGCTACCGCTAGTGCCGCTCGCCGCTCGCGGTTATGCGGGTGCCGGGGTGTGCGCGCTGTTCGTCGTTTCGTGCTGGGCGACCACGCAGGTCTTCCCCCTGAACTACGATCAACTGTTGGCTCTGCAAGCGCCGGGGCCGGGGTACCTCGTGTTCCGCAACGTCACCCTCGTGGTGCTGTGGATGTTGCTGCTCGTTCTGCCTGCGGTTCGGACGAAGGATCCGGTTTGAGAATCAGGGTTTTATTGTCACTGCTCGTCTTGTTGCCGTGTTTGTTGCTCGTACTCGGGTTTACGCCGGGGCAGCAGACGAGTGAGAAAGAGGCTGTCGAGACGGCGCGGTATGTACCGCAGGTCGGTGAGTTGTTATCTAAGCCCACGGTGGATGCGACGGCTAGTTACCAGCCGGATCTGGATCTCTGGCAGGTGTCTCTGGAAGAGCAGGTTTCGGGGAGTACGGTGGCCCGGCTCATCGTGCGCGACGACTCGGGAAAGGTTACGAGCGTTGAGACTTCACCTAATTCGAGGGGGATCGAGTACCCGAACCTCTCGAAGGAAGATGCGATCAAGCTGGCTTCGGCCGACGAGCGCGTGCGCGACTGGCTCTCGAACTACAACGGCTACTCCACGGACGCCGAGTACGACGATGAGACGTGGACCGTCCACTACCGGGTCGAGGAGAGCGGCGCGAGTGGCGGCATCCCCAACGAGGACGACGGGACCAAAGAGATAGTGCGCGTTGCGGTGGACGACGAGAGTTGGGAGCTTGAGTACGTCCATACCGGGGATCAAGTAGGGTGGCAGATGGCCCGCGGCGAGTACGGCTCCTACGGTAAACAAGCCAACTACATCTATGTCTGGCTGCCGCTGTCGCTGTTGTTCCTGCTCGCGTTCGTTCGGACGGACAAGTTGTTCTCGTTGCGGAATTTGGACCTTATCGTGCTGTTGAGTTTTTTGATCTCGCATGGGTTCTTCCGGGCGGGGGCTTCCCACGAGGCGGTATTGTTGTGGTATCCGCCCCTGATCTACCTCCTAGTCCGCACCCTTTTGATGGGCTTCGGCATCGGCGAGAAGGTCGAGACCACGAGCAACTTCCCAACCCCCGTCCTCTTCGGCCTAGCCACCCTCGCCACAATACTCGTGATCGCGCTGAACATCGACGCCCGTGTGATTGACGTGGGCTACGCGGGCGTGGTCGGGGCCGACCGCATCCTGGACGGCGCCGTTCCCTACGGAAACTTCCCCGACGACGTAGGGACCGGCGACACCTACGGCCCCCTGAACTATCTCCTATACGTGCCGTTCGTCCTGGCCTTCGGCTTCTCGGACGAGTGGGGCTACCTGCCGGCGGCGCACGGCGCGACCATCCTGGCGTTCCTCGCCGGAAGCGTGGCGATGCTGCTGGCCGGATGGCGGTTCTCCGGGCCTCGGGGCGGGGCGGCGATGGTCTTCGCGTGGTCTGTCTTCCCGTACACCCTCTACTCCACCAACAACAACACCAACGACATAATGGTCGCCACCGTAGCCGCCATCGGACTCGCGGCGGCGGCCTCGCCGATAGGGCGCGGCGCGGTTATCGCGGCGGGTTTCGCCATAAAGCTCTACCCGCTGATGCTCGGCCCGCTGTGGCTACTGCACGAAGGACGCCGCAAGGCACCCGTTATCGACTTCTTCCTCGGGGGGGCGGCGGTACTCCTGATGTCGTTCTGGGTGCTCGCCCTCGACGGCAATCCCATAGCAGGCGCGAGACTCTTTTTCGAGAAGTCCATCGCTTTTCAGGGAGATCGGGAGACGCCGTGGACAATCTACACTCAGCTACCCTGGACGCAGATGTTCCAGTTTCCGTTGCAGATCCTGCTCTTCTTCGTAGCCCTGACGGTCGCCCTGATCCCGCACCGCCGAACCGTCCGGCGGCTGGCGGCGTTCTCGGCGGCGCTCGTCATCGGCTTCCAACTAACCACCAACTACTGGTTCTACCCCTACGTCACGTGGTTCGAGCCGTTCGTCTTTCTCGCCCTCCTAACCGCCACCAACGAAAAGACCGCCCTCGACGGCGACGACCAGCGAGCCACCAACGACGGCCCACTCCACGCTCTAGGTGAGCGCGTACTCGGGCGCTGGCTGTCGAGGGATTAGAATGCTATCCAGACGGACTTCCAACTACCCACCCCGCGTGTCCCGCGCCTCGCGCCACCGATCCAACCGGGCTTTGATCTCCGCCTCCGCCCCACTCCGCCGGGGCTCGTAGTACACGCGCCCGGCTATGGCTTCGGGCAGGTAATGGTCGTTCATGCCCTCCGGCCCGTCGTCGTGGGCGTAGCGGTAATCCGCTCCGTAGCCTTCGCTCCGCATCAGGTCCGTGCGGGCATTGCGAAGATGCAGCGGGACCTCGGTGGCTACGCCCTTTCGCACGTCGTCGAGGGCTCGACCGATGGCGGCGTAGGCGGCGTTGGATTTGGGAGCCGAGGCGAGGTAGGCCGTGGCTTGGGCGAGGGGGATGCGGCCTTCGGGCATCCCTACCAGGCGGACAGCCTCAGCGGCGGCCATCGCCAGCGGCAACCCGTGAGGGTCGGCGTTGCCGATGTCCTCGGACGCCAGGATGACGAGCCTGCGGGCCACAAAGACCGGGTCCTCCCCGGCCTCTAGCATCCGGGCGAGGTAGTGCAAGGCCGCGTCCGGGTCGCCGCCGCGCACGCTCTTGATGAACGCGCTGATGACGTCGTAGTGCTCCTCGCGTCCATACCGCAACGCCCGCTGCCCCACCGCCCGCTCGACGTCTGCAACCTCGATCCGCTTCGTCCCAGCCGCCGCCACTTCCAGCATGTTCAGGAGCCGCCGCCCATCCCCGCTGGAGAGCACGAGCAGATACTCGGAAGCCTCGGGCGAAGCTCCGGCACCCAACTCGCGCAGGCCGCGTCCGAGCAATATTTGCATGTCCTCCTCCGAGAGCGAGCGCAGCCGCAGCACGCGCGAGCGGGAGAGGAGCGGTGCCGTCACCTCGAACGACGGGTTCTCGGTCGTCGCCCCGATAAAGTCTACGAGCCCTTCTTCGAGAGCCGGTAGCAGCGCGTCCTGCTGCGCCTTGTTGAAGCGGTGGACCTCGTCCACGAAGAGGAGCGTGCCGCGCCCCTCGAACTTCAGCCGCTCGCGTGCGCCGTCGAGCGCGGCTCTCAAGTCCTTTACGCCGCTCGTTACGGCGCTCAAGGGGATGAACTCCTCCTCGACGGTTCCGGCGAGTACGCGGGCCAGCGTGGTCTTGCCGGTGCCGGGCGGTCCCCAGAGGACCACCGAGCCGATCCTGCCCCGGTTCACCACCGCCCGTAGCGGCCCGCCTTCGCCCGTCAGATGCGCCTGTCCGACCACATCGTCTAAAGCCTTCGGGCGCAGCCTTTCAGCCAGAGGGGCGCGGTTCGAGAGGTTGGTTTCGCCTTGGGAGTCGAAAAGATCCACGCGGTTAGTATACCGGCGGCTAGGACTCTTCAGCGTACCGTTCGTCGTGTTCGCGGCGTTGACGGTCCATGCGGCGGGCGGCTTCGAGGACGTCTTGAGGAAAAAGGCTGCGAAGAGCGCCGGTCTCCAGGACTTGATCCACGGAGTGCTCCGGGATCATCATCCACTCCGCCGCGTGTGGAACCGGCAGCGGTTTATTGAACGCCCGATAGAAGACCCAAACTATCCACCGCCCCGGTCGCGTACCGGACAAGAACCTCAAAGACCACACCTCCCGTATGAGTCGGGAACATCGCCTATTCTAGCCGAGCGGATCGTTTCGAGCGAAAGCAAAACCGTTGCCCGTGTACAATTACCGGCGTGAAGCGCGCTAGTAGAGACTTCGGGGCTTTGGTGGACCGTGCGCTGGACGGGCTGCCGCCGGAGCTTGCGGCTCTGCTGGACAACGTCGCCGTGATGGTGGAGGACTGGCCGGATCGGGAGACGCTAGAGTTCTACGACGAGGAGACGATGTACGGCTTGTACGAGGGCGTTCCGCTGACGGAGCGGGACCATAGCTACGCCGGGGCTCTGCCGGATCGCATCACGATCTTCCAGGGACCGCTGGAGCAGGACTTCGACCAGCACGAACTCGAAGAACAGGTCCGCGTGACGGTGATACACGAGATAGCGCACCACTTCGGCTTTGACGAGGACCGCATCGCGCAGTTGGGCTGGGGATGAGCAAGGACTCCGAGGGCTCGGTCGTCATCGAAGAACGCATAGAAGCTCCGGCTGCGACCGTGGCGGCCTTTATCGGAGATTTCCGCAACGCGAAGGAGTGGATGATGGGCGTCGAGAACGTCGAAAAGCTGGCCGAAGAGGACTACCGCCTGACTTTGGATAGCCCGGTCGGCAAGATCGAACCAGCGGTCAAGATGCTGGAGCACTCGCTACGCACCATCCGCTGGACTTACACTTCCACAATCGAAGGCGGTGGTCGCGTGGATGTCTCCCCAATCGGCGAACGAAGCTGCGCTGTAACCTACACCGGCGCCTTCAAGTTAAAGAGCCGCCTGCTCGGCACCCTGGCCCGCGCCGCCGGTATGAACCACTTCGCCCACAAGAACGGCGAACGCTCGCTAGCCCGCCTCAAACATCTCATGGAAGCCCGGCGCTACGCATGACCTTCGGCCTACTGGAATTCGGCATCCTGCTCTTCGTGATCTTCCTCGTCCTCGGGCCCAAACGCATAACCGCCATGTTCAAGGCCCTGGGCCGCGGCGCAAAAGACTTCACCACCGAATTCGGCAAGGATAAAAAAGACAAGAAAGACAAAATGCTTGGCGGCGGAGACGACGAAGACGAACCGCCCAACAACACCTGAAGCCTACAACCCCAGCAACACCCTTCCACCGGGTCCGATGCGGGCGTTGGGGGGTTTGCGGTCGACGCCGGAGAGGTCTTCGCCGGTGCTCGCCAGGTAGACGCGGGGTTCCTCCACCGCGAGGCCGGGGTTGGCGGCGTAGGTTTGCCAGGTTATGCCCTGCCAGGTGAAGCCGAGGATGGCGGCGGGTTCGTCGCCGGTGTCGAGGGTGACGTGGACCTCGGGCTGGCCGAGGGTTCGGGAGAGCGAGTGGACCTGCCGGAGTTGCGCGGATTCGTTGAACAGGTCGATACCGGCGCGCAGGCGGTTGGCGGGTTCGGCCAGGCGGCGGCGCAGGTCGTGTTCGTCTTCGATCTCGGCTCGCAAGGCGTCGATGGTGTCGCGCAGGTCGGCGGCCACGTTCTCGCGGTCTTCGAGGTCGCGTTCGAGTCCTTCGACCCGCCGGAGGGCGTCTTCCAGGGCTTGATCCTTACGGGTAACGATGTCCGAAGCGTCCATATTGAAGGCGTCCAACTCGTCGTCGCGCTGCTCCAGAAGGTGGTCCCGGCGGGATATTTCGCCCCTCAGGCGGTCGATCTCGCGCTCTAAACGCTGGATCTGGCGCTCCGAGCCCTCCCGGCGGCGGCGGCGGCCATAACCCTCTTCCTCCAGAGTGCGAATGCGCTCCTTGAGCCGGGCACGCTCGCCTTCGAGGTCCGCCATCCGGCGCTCGGCGGCCTCCTGCCGAGCCCGCGCCTCATCCGCCGAGAGCCGCACCGCCGAGATCTCATCGTACAACTCCCGGATGTGGTTCTCGCGAAACCGCATCCGACTCTCGGTCTCGAAAGATTCCTCCTCATCGTCACCGATCCGAACCTCCACGGTATCCGAATCCGCGAGAGGCTCCGGCGAAGGCGTTGTCTCCGGCTCTTCGGACGCCGACTCCTCAATAGGCTCGACTATGGCTTCGTTCTCGCCGCCCGGCGGGTGCTCCTCGCCAGCGTCTCGGCGTTCGGGCCTCTCCAAGATTCCCTACTCCCCCTCTTCACTCGCGCCGTCGGTCTTCGGCGACGGCGCGTCCGGCTTCGCTCCCGCACTCGGGGTCTTTACGGATTTACCGGCCTCGCGGGCGGCACGGCGCTCCGCCTTGATCCGCTCCCGGTCCTCCGCCGTCAACTTCTTTGGAGTGGCGCTCTCCGCGTCACCCTCCGCTGGAGCCGCAGGCTCCTCGCCGGACGCGGCTGGCTCCTGGGGCGTTTTGAGTGACTGCCCGGCCTCTCTCGCGGCTCGACGTTCGGCTTTTATGCGCTCCCGGTCCTCGGCGGTCAGCTTCTTTGGCGCATCGCTCTCGTTGGCGGCTTCCGAGCCCGTATCCGACTGTCCGGCATTGGCCGAGTCTTGGGGTTTCTTCAGGGATTGCCCGGCTTCGCGGGCCGCTCGACGCTCCGCCTTGATCTTCTCGCGCTCTTCAGCCGACAGCTTCTTTGGCGCACTGGCTTCGGCGTTCGCATCGCCCTCGCCCCCACTGGATGTTTTCAAAGATTTCCCGGCTTCGCGGGCAGCGCGGCGTTCGGCTTTGATCTTCTCCCGCTCTTCGGCGGAGAGCTTCTTGGGAGCAGCCTCGGCTTCTCCGTTCGCTGCTTCCTCACTCTCGGCGGCTTTCTGTGGTTTCTCCTCCTCGGCGGGTTTTGGAAGGCCCGAGATCTCGCTGACCTTCGCTAGAAGCTCCGCAGGCTCTGGCCGCTCGTCCGTCCAGGCGTAGACGATTTTGTGGTCCGGCCCCACCACAAAGACCGCCGGGCGCGAATGCTCCCCAAGCTCCTTCGTCTTGTGCAAAAGCCCCCACTCGCGGCTCGTCACCCGGACGTAGTCGTAGAGGACGTAGGACTTCATGCCCGACTCGCGCACCAGGGCGCGGGCCTCGTCCGGCTCGGCGATACCGATGCCCACCACGGAGCCCGCGGCCAGGTTGATCTCGTCTTCTTTGGCCGCCAGCGCCTTGAAGTACGCTACGTCTTCGTCGTTGTTCGGGCGGTAGAAGACCACGATAACCGGCCCCCGCACCGTCCTCATGCTCAACCCGAGCTTCCCGCCCTGCGCCGACGGCAGGTTGAACTCCGGGGCCTCGGCCCCAATCTCCGGTACCGGCACGGCCTTCGAGCGCGTGAACATCTTTCTCCTTACTTATACGAACAACTCATCCCCCGCATCTTACAGCCTACAAGCCCGTTTGACCCGAACTCCAAATCCCCTCAAGGAAAAATAAGCATAAACACCACTAGAACGAACGGCGCGAACGCGCAGCCGAAAACCACCGTCCCGATGCCTTCGAAAAGCCTCTCTACACATACCAAGTATAGGGACGAGTTCAATTTAGAGAACGCCCCTGTCGAGGACGCCCATAAGCGTATACAGACCGTACAGCGTTACGAATACGACAAAACTCCAGTATACGATTCTGGCGGGATCCAGGGCCTCGCGCAAGCTATTCTCTACGAACGAAGTCCTCCCTGATCCCCATTCCCCTCTGCTATCCTGATCCCCATGAACCTCTTGATGACACACGGTTATATGTTCTCCGGCTCCGGCAGCAACGTCTACGTCCAGAACCTCTGCCGCGCCCTCGTGAAGACCGGCCACGACGTACACCTGCTCTGCCAGGAACCAAACCCCCTCGACTACGACTTCGTCAACGAACACCTGAGCGTCGGCGGCGGCGAGATCGAAAGCCTCGGCACCCAGGAGACGCCATACCCCGGCCACTGCGCCGTCTACAAACCGGACATCGGGGGCCTGTTGCCCGTCTACGTCTACGACGACTACCCGAACTGGCGCGTGAAGACGTTTCTGGACCTCACGGATGAGGAGTTCGAGAGTTACGTAGCCGCGAACGTCGCGGCTGTACGAAGCGTCCTGGCATCCAGTGGCGCGGAGGCCGTCGTGACGAACCACTCCGTGCCGGGTCCCCTGATCGCCCGCCACGCCCTCGAAGGAACGGGCATTCCTTACACGAGCATCGTCCACGGGAGTTGCCTGCAATACGTCTCCCGCCGCAGCGAGGTCTACATGCGGCACACTCACAATGGCCTCGAAGGCGCTAAAAGCATCGTCGCCCTCAGCACGCACAGCGCAGGCACCATCGCAGAGGACTTCCCGGATATGCAGGAGAAGACCCTCGCCCTGCCCGGCGGCGTCGACACCGACCTGTTCCGGCCCGACACCCTGGACCCGCTCGCGCTCGCGGGCCTCGGCGGTGGCCCCGGTCGCGGCCCCGAGCAGGCGGAGGCACTGCTGGCGACGATGGATGGCGGCGCGTCGGGTGCGGAACTCGCGGGCGCGTTGCGTTCCATCGCCGGGTCCTACGACGCCCGCAAGCACGATGCGGATGTCGGGGAGCGGTTGGGGGTGTTGTTGGGAGGTGGTTCGCCCGTCGTGATCTACGTCGGCAAGCTCATCCACCCGAAGGGCGTCCACTGCCTGATCTCCGCCTTCGCCCGCATCCACAAAGAGACGGGCACCCGCTTGCTGATAGTCGGCTACGGGACCTTCCGAGAAGGATTGCAAGCCCTGACCCACGCCTTGAGCGTCGGCGACGAGCGCGCGCTGGAGATTCTGGCTGAAGCGGGGCGGCTCTTCGAGGGCGGCCCGGCGAGCCCGCTGGAGCACTTCGAGTTGTCGGAGGAGTTGGTGGGACTGGCGGCGGGGATGGAGGGCGCGGTCGAGTTCGTGGGGCCGCTGTACCATGCGGAGCTTGCGAAGCTGCTACCGGCGGCGGAGGTGGCGGTGGTGCCATCCATCTTCCCGGAGACCTTCGGGCTCGTGGCGGCGGAGTTCGCGGCGAGCGGGGTCGTCCCTTTCGTAGCCGACCACTCCGGCCTGCGCGAGGCCGGAGGCCACGTCGGGGATGGCTTACCCTTCGAGACCCGCGTCGGCATGGACGGCTTCGAGGAGAACCTCGCGCGAGCCCTCTCCGAGTACCTGGCGCTGCCGGAAGACGAGCGGCTGCGGTGCCGCGAGATCGTGCGAAAAAACAGCGTGGACCGCCTGAGCTGGAGCACGCTCGCGGAGAAGATAGTCGAGACCGCCTCGGCCGACTAGAGCGGGCCGCGGAAGCTCGCGTACCGCGCCGCTAGCGTCCGGCCTTTCGTTCTCCGCCGGGTTGATCGCCGACGGTTAGTAGCTCTAGACTTGAAAGAGAAGTATGTAGAGGCTGGAGATCACCAACGCCACCAGCGTCAGCGGGAAGCCCCAGAGCAAGAAGCGCGCGAACGTAAACGAGGACATCCCCTCGCGGGCGGCCAGCCCGGCGACGACGAGGTTGGCCGAGGCCCCGATCAGGGTGAAGTTACCGCCCAGACACGCCCCCAACGAGAGCGACCACCACAGCGGCTCCACGGTCGCCTCGTCGTAGCCGCGAGTCTCGGCCAGTTGCTCGATCACCGGGATCATGGTCGCCGTGAACGGGATGTTGTCCACGATCCCCGACGCGAACCCACTACCCCACATCACGATCAAGGCCGTCCCCGCCAGGGAGTCGGAGCCCGAGGCCAACGAATCCGCGACTATCTCTATAAACCCGGTGCTTTCGAGCGCTCCAACCATCACGAAAAGCCCCACGAAGAACAGGATCGTGGGCCACTCCACCTCGTGCATGACTTTCTCGACCTCCGGGCCGCAGACGAGCATCGCCACCGCCGCCCCCGCGAGCGCCACTATCGCCGGGTTGAGACCCGTGATCTGCTGCAAAAAGAACCCGACGACCGTCGCTCCAGACACCGCTCCCGCCCGGATCAAGAGCGAGCGGTCCTTTATCTCCGAGGCGGCGTCCAGAGCCATTATCTGCCGCCGGTCCTCGTCGGTGGTGTGGAGCTTACGCCCGTGTACCAGCCACACCAGCCCCAGCGTGACCAGCAGGATCACCACTATCGGAGGCGCGAGGTTCACGATGAAGTCCATGAACGTCAACTCCTCGACCACCGTCCCGATGATGATGTTCGGCGGGTCCCCGACGAGCGTGGCCGTCCCTCCGATGTTCGAGGCTATAACCTCCACTATCAGGAATGGGATCGGATCCTCCTCCAGGATGCGCGCTATCACCAGCGTCACCGGGAACATCAGCAATACCGTCGTGACGTTATCCAGGAAAGCCGAGAGCACGGCGGTGATGGAGGCCAGGTAGATCAGGACCAGCCCCGGCCTCCCTTTGGCCGCCTGCGCGCTCTTTATCGCTAGATACCCGAAGATGCCCGAATCCTTGAGGATGCCGACCAGGATCATCATCCCCACCAACAACCCCAAAGTTTCCCAATGCACGGCCTCGATGGCCTCTTCCTGACCAATGGCCCCCGCTATCACCACGAGGATGCCGCCCGCCAGCGCCGCCGGCGTGCGATGCACGAGGTCGAACGCGAACGCCCCGAGCACCACCGCGAAGACCACCAGAGCGAAGAGCATCACGCCCCATCACCTCCACATTCCAAATTCATCTCCCCCACGCTGGCGGCGCTCCTAGCCGAGCCCGACGATGGCCGCGTAGAGGTCTATGCGGTTCACGATACCCTGGACCTTGCCGCCCTCCGTTATCACGACGCTCGAGACGCCATCGTGGACCATCCTGTGCGCCACGGCCAGCTCGCTCGTTCCGACCTCGACGCTCGATACCTCGTCGGTCATGACCTCTCCCACGGGCTTGTCCGCCGCCTCGGTCACGTAGTGGACCCAGGTGTCGGCGCTCTCCGGCACGAACGAGAGGCTGTCCATCATCTTCATATAGTTCGGGAGGGCGGAGGCCAGGAGTTGGCCGTCGGTGACGAAGCCCCGCAGGGTGCCGTCCGCGTCGGCCACGGCCACGCCTGGGACGCCGTGGTCGATCATCACCTTCAGGGCCTCGCGGGCGGATGTTTCGGGCGTCACGCTGTCGGCGGGGCGCATGATCTCCTGTATTTGGATGTCCTTGCCGGCATTGCCGGGTCTCTCTTCGTCGTTCACGCCGTTCTCCTTCCGGTCGGCCGACTCCGGGGGGCCGGAGCGTAGGCAAACGATATCTGTATAATCTCCGGATATTATGCAGGAATTGTTCGCGGTCGCGCTGTTCGCAGTCGTTCTGGGGCTTATCGCCTTTGAACTCATCAACCGCACCGTCGCGGCGCTGCTCGGCGCGGCGATCCTGATCTCCTCGGGCGTTCTCGGCCAGGAAGAGGCCGCCACCGAGTTCATAGACTGGAACACCATCGGCCTTCTAGCGGGCATGATGGTGATCGTCGCGATTCTGGAGAAGACCGGCGTCTTCGAGTACCTCGCCATCAAAAGCGCCCAGTGGGGCAAGGCGCGACCGGGGCGCATCCTCATCCTGCTAGCGCTGGTGACAGCGTTTTTGTCGGCGTTTCTGGACAACGTGACGACCGTGATCCTGATGGTGCCGGTGACGTTTTTGATCGCGGACGCCCTCGATTCCTCGCCGATACCGTTCCTGTTGACGCAAGTGATGGCCTCTAACGTCGGCGGCGCGTCCACCCTGATCGGGGACCCACCGAACATCCTCATAGGCTCGGCTGCGGACCTCTCGTTCGTGGACTTCGTGATCGCGCTGGCCCCCGTAGTCCTTTTGACGCTACCCGTGGTCCTGGGCATCCTGTACCTGATGTTCCGCAAGGACCTCAAGAGCAGCCCAAACGCCGAGGAGACCATTAACGCCCTGGACGCCCGCGCGAGCATCCGAGACGGGGTCCTGCTTCGCAAGTCGCTCATCGTACTCGGGTTGGTGATCGTGGCGTTCTTCCTGCACGGGGCGCTGCACCTCGAAGCGGCGACCATAGCCGTCTTCGGGGCGGCGGCGCTGATGCTGTACGCGAAGGCGGACGTCGAGGAGATACTGCGGGAGGTCGAGTGGCCGACGCTGTTGTTCTTCGTGGGGCTCTTTGTGCTCGTGGGCGGGCTGGAGGTCACCGGGTTCGTCGGGGGCATCGCCGAGGCGCTAACGAACGTCGGCGGTGGCACCTCGGTCACCACGGCGGTCGTCGTGATCTGGGGCAGCGGAATCGCCTCCGGCATCGTGGACAACATCCCGTTCACGGCGACCATGATCCCGGTGATTCAAGACCTCGCCGAAGCCGAAGGGCTTTCGGAGGCCGAAGTGCGTCCCCTGTGGTGGTCGCTGGCTCTCGGGGCGGACTTCGGAGGGAACCTGACCCTTATCGGCGCGTCCGCGAACGTGGTAGTGGCCGGCATGAGCGAGCGGGCCGGGCAGAGGATCTCGTTTATCAAGTTCATGCTCTACGGCATCCCCGTGACCCTGGCTTCCCTGGTTGTGGCGACCATATACATCGTGTTGCGGTACTACTAGATCGTCTCGCAGAGAGTCTCGCACTCCTCCAAAAGAGATACAATCCTGAAACATGCGAACACGCAGGATCGAAGGGAGACCGTGGCGCAATTAATCGACAGCTTCGACCGCAAGATGGACTACTTGAGGATCTCCGTCACCGACCGCTGCAACTTCCGCTGCCAGTACTGCATGCCCGAGGACATCCAGTTCCAGGACAAGTCCCACATCCTGACCCTCGAAGAGATGCTGACCTTCGCCGAAGCGTGCCTGCAACTCGGCGTCACGAAGGTGCGCGTGACCGGCGGCGAGCCGCTAGTCCGGCGCGGGGTGGTCTGGTTCGTGAGCCAGCTAAAAGACTTGGGTTTCGAGGAAGTCACGATGACGACCAACGGATTTCTGTTGGAGGACAACCTCGAAGGGTTGGTGGAGGCGGGTCTCGACCGGATCAACATCTCCCTCGATACGTTGCAGCCGGAGAAGTTCCAGTTCATCACGCGGCGCAACCACTTCGAGAAGGTGTGGTCTTCGGTGCTGGCAGCGCTCGAAACGCCTCTCTCGCCGGTGAAGTTGAACGCCGTGGCGATGCGCGGGGTCAACGACGACGAGATCTCGGCCATGGCGAAGCTCACGCAGACCTACCCGATGCACGTACGCTTCATAGAGCTAATGCCACTGAACGGCGACACCGACGGCTCGCGCTTCCGCTCGCTGTTCGTGCCGGGCAAGGAGATCCTGGAGCGCGCCCAGTCCGAACTCGGAGATCTGCGCCCCGTCGAGAAAGACGACCCCGCCGCTCCGGCGGACGAGTTCAGGTTCGACGGCGCACCCGGCACCTTCGGCGTCATAACGCCGGTCTCCGAGCCGTTCTGCGCGAGGTGCTCGCGACTACGGCTCACGGCGGACGGCAAGATCCACCCGTGTCTGTTGACCGACCTCGACGTACCCGTAAAGGACGCCATTCGCAGCGCCGACCCCATCCCGGCCATCCACGAAGTGTTGTGGCGCACGGCGGGACTGAAGCCCGCAGCGGGCCTCACGCTCCCGGAGGAGTCGCGCAACCGCACCATGAGCCAGATCGGGGGCTAGAAGCTCTTAGCCGCAGCCGGGCACGCATGTCGTGCAGGCGCTCGGGGACTGAATCAGTAGTATTGCGGTAAGGATCCACCGGCGTCTTTGAGAACATAGTCCTTGAACATCCGGTTCACAAGGTCCTGGTTCTTCGCGGCCACGTTCTTTTCATACCCCGGGTCGCTTTGCAGGTCGTAGAGTTGCACCTGTGTGCCGTCGTTGCGTGCGGTCATTGCATACTCATCGTCTCTGGTGAAGATATGGTGCTCATAGCCCAGGGTGAAGTGGTCGCGCTGCTCGGGACCACCGCCATCGAACAGTCCGTAGAGGTTCTGGCCGTTCATGGCATCCAGGGGGTCCATCTCCAGCGCTCCGAGGATCGTCTGCGCCACGTCGTGGGTGGAAGCGTAGTAGTGGCTGGTCTCGCCAGCCTTCTTGCCCTCGGGGTGCCGGATCATGAAGGCGATGTCGGTGAGTTCGGGATAGAGCGCCTCCGAGTTCTTGCCCGCGAAACCATGCTCCCCGAACGCGTGACCGTGATCGGAGAGGAGAATGAGCAACGTGTTGTCCGAGATATCCAACTCGTGGAACTTGTCCAGAAATCGTCCCAGCCAGCGATCCGACATCGTCAACATGGCGGAGTATAAATCGTGCATCCGATTGAGCTTTCTCTCGCCCAGCAAGAAGGACCGGCCGCTGCTGGAGGACATGAGACTCGGGCCACCCCGCGCGTTGCCGTAGAGAGAGACGTACTCTTCCGGAGGGTCCCAGGGCTCGTGGGGATCGTAAGCGTCCACCATGAGGAAGAATGGGTCGTCGGATCCAGCGGCACTCTCCAGAAAGTCCATCGCCTTCGAAAACACCTGCGGTGCTGGCCAGTCTTCCTCTTTCTCGCGTCCTCGGGTATTCGCGAAGTGCTGCCGCATTATATCCGTCTCTTTCTGCTTGATCCCACCGCCCGTCAGGATCTTTTCCAGCTCCTCCTGATCTATCACGGACAGTGGTTGATAGAAGTCTCTCTCCTGGCCCCGGACGAAGTGAAACGCGTTGAAGCCCCGGTGCATATCGTAGGAGGGTTTCTGCTGATGCGGGACATCCGAGACGAACATGGTACTGTAGCCCGCTTCGGATAGGATCTCCGACAGCGTCGTCTGGCCGTCACGTATAGGCTCCCAGCCGGGCATTTTGAAGAGATCGGACTTCAAGGGTTGCCAATCTCTGAACGGCCAGGCCCTTACGCCCGTGTGCAGAGACCGCCGGCTGCAAATAGTGGGTATGGACTCCGGGTAAGCGCGGTCGAATAGCAAGCTCTCCCGGGCGAGCGCATCGAGGTTTGGAGTCTGGATCCAGTCGTTACCGTAGGCACCCACGTGGTCCTTACGAACGCTGTCCAACATGACCAACACCACGTTCATGCCACTTCCTCCTCCCTGGATATAGCTGCACCCGAGGCTACCGGTCGAGGTCCCGAGCAACGCCGTTCCGGCGGCACCAACTCCGGCGACCTTGATGAAATCCCTGCGCGTTAGCTCTTGCTTCACCTAGCGCCTCCTGATGGAAGAAGGCCGACATTCCTCTCGCACGGCGCATTGTAGAGGAATTATCGGGTAATTAGTATGGAACCGGCCAAGAAACCTCGGATCATCGCGGACTGTGGAGACGACCAGCTATTCAGTCGAACAGGACGTCCTCGGTTCGCTGGGCCGGACGCAACATCCACGGGCGCTGGAGATCAGGGCCACCGCCTCGCCGGCAACGGCGCACGTTATGAGCAAGGCTGCGATGCACGGTCTCCTCTCGGTACGAACTTTCCGCATCACTATGCAAGAAGACCTCCCGCGAGCCATGCGCGAGAACGTGGATCTTTCGCTATACGGTTTCAAAGACACTAGGCTGTGCTTTTTCGACTACGCTCCGCACACCACGAGCGAAGGCGTTCGTTCCGGTCTTCAGGCATGGATAAGAGGACCAAAGGGTAAGCTATGCCGCTGATGAAGAAACTATCCCGCACCGTCCTCGTCCTATTGTTTGTCAGCGGTGCTGTGGATCTCGCGGGCCTCGCGTTTGGCCTCTTTCACGAGGGGTTCTTCTTCGACAACCTCGCACATTTCCTGACATCCATGGCGCTCGTGGCCCTCACTACGGAGCTGGCCCACTGGTACTCCAAGATATCTTTCGGTTCCGTTCGGCGGGCGCTCTTGGCAGGTGCGCTCTTGGGGCTAGTCGGGGGAGGCCTGTGGGAAATCTTCGAAGTCTTCGTAAATTACTTCGTCCCGGAGGTTTACAACCCGCCTATGGACACACTTCTCGATATGATGTTCGGCACCCTTGGCGGAGCCGCAGGGGCATGGCTAACGCAAGCGCATCTGGTCCCCGCCGCAAAGCACCGGCGACCTCTGTAGCTCACACGCTCAGTCGGGCTCGATGGTGGCGACGAGGCCCTCCGACCTGAGTGCTTCTTCGTACATCTCGGCAAGTTCTTTGTGGCATTTGATCACGACGGCCTTGCCTTTGGTGTGTGCCTCCAGCATGATCTCGGCTGCCTGTTTCATCGACATCCGCGGGATGACCTTGCGGAGCGTGGCGATGACGTGCTCCATCGGGGTGAAATCGTCGTTGTGCAAAACGACTTTGTAAGGTGGCTCGGTAGAGTCCTGGCGCCGCGTAGTCTCGTCCGGCGTGGTCTCTGGTGCGGCAATGGTACCCGGCGCGGTGGCACTTGTTATTGTCGCGATTCGACGTTTCACGGCGGTTAGGCTACCACACCAAACGCCAGCATTTAAGGGTGTGCGGCTACACGAGTCGCAGGCGCGAGGTGCGGAGTTCCGCGACGTCTTTGGGAGTAAGCGGACAGGTCAAACGGTAGTCCTGACCCGGCTCGCAGATCACCCCTTTCAGGTGGTCCAGTTGATCGGAGATTTCGATGCCCTCGGCTACGGATCTTCGGACCGAGGGCTTGGGAGAGGTTGACCACCGTGGAGGTTGTGGCGGTGCTTTCAGGGTTCCATAACCGCTTTCTTTGTGGTGGGATCCCGCACAAAGCATTATCGGCGCGAATACCCCGCTACCACCACGCGAGATGTGTCTATCGCGGTTGAATGAGCGGCAGAACGCTCCGCCGCACCTCTTCGACGGCCCGGCGGTTGCGCTCCTTTATCTCCGGGGCGCGAGGTCCCGCCGGATAATCCGCCGGATCGTCGCGCATAAGTCGCGGCAACCCGATCGGGCTTTTCGGCGACCACCGCTCCAACCATGCTTCGGGTACCTTTTCGGGCAACTCATCATGCGACACGACCGCCCAAAGAGCCGTCCACGCCCGCGGCACTACGCGCTGGATGTCGTAGCCCCCACCTCCGGTGGCGACCCACTTTCCACCGCAAAGCTCATGGGCGAGGCCGTGGACGCGGCGTGGAATTTCCTCGTATAGTCGGGTCGTCGCCGCCAGATGGGTCAACGGGTCGAGGCGGTGTCCGTCGCAGCCGTTCTGGGAGAGGATGATGTCCGGGCCGAACGACCGCAACGCCTCCGGCACCACCTCGTCGAAGCACTCCAGCCACGACGCATCGTCCGTGAAAGGCTCCAGCGGCACATTGACCGAATATCCCCGCCCGTTGCCCCGTCCCCGCTCCTCGACCCCACCCGTCCCCGGAAACAGATACCGCCCCGACTCGTGCATGGAGACGGTCAAGACCTCCGGGTCGTCGTAGAACATCCATTGCACACCGTCGCCGTGGTGCGCGTCCGTATCGACGTAGGCGACGCGGATGCCGGGATGCTCCTGTTTCAGACGGGCGATGGCGACGCCCGCGTCGTTGTAGAAGCAGAAGCCGCTCGCTTTCGAACGCAGCGCGTGGTGCAGCCCGCCGCTGACGCACATCGCGTGGTCCGCACCGCCCGACATCACCATCCGGCACGCCCCGAGCACCGCCCCTACGACCCGCGCACCCGCCTCGTGAACCCCCGGAACCGCCGGGTTGTCCGACGTGCCGATGCCATAGTGGACTAGATCCTCCAGTCCGCCACCCCCCGCTCCGGCTTGCTGAACCCGCCGCACGTAGTTCAGCGAGTGGACCGTGAGTAAGTCCTCCTCGGTCGCGGGCTCGGTAGCGGTGGATTCGTAGCCGTCGAGGAGTCCCGCAGCCTCGCAAAGCTCCAGGGTCATGCGTATGCGGACGGGGTTGAACGGGTGATCGTCTCCGAACCCGTACTCTTCGAGGCCCCGGTCGTGGACGAGGGCGGACTTCCCGCTCATCCTACGGGCGGCCACAGGACCGGGTAGCCGGCTTCCTCCAGGAGTCTCACGACGGGAGCGGGGTCTATGGTCGCGGCCCGGAACACGGCGACGCGGCGGTCGTCACCGACGGACGACCCGGTCAGGGCGCTCACCACGTTCACGTCCGCGTCGCGGAACAGGGCGGCGACCTCGGCCAGAGAGCCCGGCCTATCGGGCATGGAGACTTCGATACGGCTGCCGGGCTCGTGCGCCCCGACGAGCCGGACTAGCGCCTGCATCACGTCCGAGGAAGTTACTATGCCAACCAGACGAC
>JACDDK010000243.1 GCA_013817025.1 Rubrobacter sp. | reverse complement strand
GCTCATGTGTTCGAGCAACTTGTCCGTGACCGCCGGTTGCAGCAGCGAGCCGCCGGAGTGGACAGTGCGAATGGCCGAGAAGATCTCGCTTCGCGACGCGCCTTTTAGCAGATAGCCCCGCGCACCGACTCGCAGAGCACCCAGAACGCGCTCGTCGGTGTCGTAGGCGGTGAAGACGACGGCTTTCGTGTCGGCCCCGGCGTCTCGTAGCTTCTCCAGGGCGGCGACGCCGTCGGTGCCGGGCATCTCAAGATCTAAAAGGATGACGTCGGGCGCGAGGCTTCGCGCGAGCCGGACTACTTCTTCGCCGTTTGAGGCCTCGCCGACCACGTCGAAGTCCGGCTGCGTGGCGAGTACGGCGACGAGTCCCTCGCGCAGCATCGGGTGATCGTCGGCGACGAGTAACCTTATTCGGTCCAACTACGAACCTTCCAACGGAGCGACTGCCTCTATGCGAGTCCCCGAGCCGGGTTTGCTGTGGATCTCCAAATCACCGCCAAGCAGCGCGAGGCGTTCGGTCATTCCGGCCAGACCGTGGCGATTCGGGGGTATGTCCGAGGGATCGAAGCCATGCCCATCGTCCTCGACGGTGAGCTGGACTTGCCCCGGCGTAACCACGAGCCGGACGGTGACGCGCCGGGCCTCGGCGTGGTGGGCGGCGTTGGCGAGGGCTTCCTCGCAGACGCGGTACAAGGCGGCCTCGACGCTCGGCGGCAGTGGATGGCCGCCGTTGACGTTCTTGTAGCGCGTCGGGGTGCCTGTTTCGGCTTCGCGGCGCTGCGCGAGGAGCTTTAGGGCTTCGGATAGAGAGCGTCCTTCGAGCGGGGCGGCGCGCAGGTCGAGGACGGAACGGCGGGCGTCTTCGAGGTTGCTCCGGGTGATGGCGAGGGCTCGTTTAAGAGCTTCGTGGGCCTTGTCCGGTGACGCGTGGGCTTCGATCAGGGCGTCGGCGGTTTCGAGTTGGAGGGTGGTCGCGGCGAGGCCCTGGGCGAGGGTGTCGTGCAGTTCGCGGGCGAGGCGGTTGCGTTCCTCGGTGGCACCCATCTCGACGCTCCGGTCGAAGAGCCGGGCGCGCTCGACGGCGATGGAGAGCAGGTCGCCGACGGTGTAGAGGAGCTTCAAGTCTTCCGGGGAGAGACCACGCCACTCGGGGCTTGCGACGTTCATCACGCCGAGTTTCTTGTCCCCGGCGTAGAGCGGGATCGAAGCGTGGTAGCGCAGGCTGTCCGTCCCGTCCACGAGACCTTTCAGACGGCTGCACGAGACGACGTTGACGTTGGCGGCGCCGTTTAGGTCGCCCTTTTTGTAGGTGTCGAGGCAGTAGCAGTAGGTGCCGCCGTCCATGCGGGCGGGGTCTTGGGCCAGGGCGGGCGGAAGGTTCAGGGTGGCGGCGAGATAGGGCTCCGGGGACTCGGCTAGGAGCCAGATCCAACCCGTGCGAAGGTCCAACAACTCCGCGACCCGCGAGAGCGTAAACCCGAGAGCGCCGCCGAGGTCCACCGAGCGGTTCAACTCGCGGGCGATGGCGTTGAGGATGGATAGCTCGTGGTTGAGCCGTTCCAGACCTCCCTCCGCTCTCGCTTCGTTGGGCGATTCGGTCATCGCACCGCCGCACCTCCTCTGTTCGCAGTTTAGCAGCGGGGTATCCGCACGAGCGAAAAACCAGCCGTTCGGGTGGCGATTCTCCAACGACGCGCGTACTCGTACCGTTATCCTCGCCCCGGCTAAGGTTCTTGCCATAGAGAACGTGTTCACTTATTTGGGTGCGTGGTCTTGTCTGGATCAGCTACGGACCTGGAACCTAGCGCCTGCTCGTGATCATCAGCCTCGTGATAGTCGCCGACCTGAAACACGCCCGCGCCGAACGGCGTACCGAACGAGGGGAGAGAGCCCCTAGAGGGTGTTATGAACTTTAGCTGTGAAACGGTAGCATGCGGGTATGCCGAGACAAAAGCCTTACCCGAGCGACGTTTCCGACGAGGAATGGGCCTTCGTGGCCCCTTACCT
>JACDDK010000049.1 GCA_013817025.1 Rubrobacter sp. | reverse complement strand
GACCACTCGCGGGCGATGGCGTTTCTGATCGCCGACGGCGTGCGTCCCGGCAACCAGCGCCGCGAGTACGTGCTGCGGCGCATCATACGCCGGGCGACGCGGGAGGCTTACGGCCAGTTGGGAATGGGAGCGGCGGAGATATCGGGCCTCGCGGACGTGGTCGTCGAGTGCGTGGGCGGCGTGTACCAGGAGTTGCGGCTGGCCCGGGAGGACATCCGGCGTGTGGTCACGGACGAGGCGTCGCGCTTTATCGAGATCTACGACTCCGGCATGAACCTTCTGGAGTCCGAAATATCCCGGCTCTCCGGCGGACACTTTCCGGGCGACGTGGCCTTCACGCTACACGACACCTACGGCTTTCCGGTCGAGGTGACCCGCGAGGTACTGGCCGAGCGCGGCATCGCGCTGGACGAGGCTGGTTTCGAGGGTGCCATGAGGGACCAGCGGGAGCGGGCTCGCAGCGCCGCCGGTGGTCACGAGCGGGTCGTGGCGGCGTTTCGGGGCGTGGAGATAAAGAGCCGGTTCGTTGGGTTCGAGCGGGAGCAGGTCGATACTCGGGTGTTGGTGGTTGAGCCGGTGCCGGGGGTCGAAGGCGAAATATATCTGGTGCTTGCGGAGAACCCGTTCTATGCGACGGGCGGTGGTCAGGTGGCGGACGAGGGTTGGATCACCTCGGATTCCGGCCAGGCCGAAGTCCTCGAAGCCATCCCCGCCGGCGACTATCAAGTCCTGCGCGCCCGCCTCGAACGCAACTCTCTAAGCGCCGGAGACCTTGTGACCGCGTCCATCAACCGCGTGCGGCGGCATCAGATAGAAGCCAACCACACCGCCACGCACGTCCTGCACTGGGCTCTGCGTGCCGTACTCGGCCAGGATGTCGCGCAGGCCGGCAGCTACGTCGGCCCGGATCGCCTGCGCTTCGATTACCGCTACTCGGGCAAGGTAAGCGACGAGGAGCTTCGGCGTGTGCAGGAACTGGGGCTATTGAAAATCACCGAGAACCAACCCGTCCGGTACTACACCACGACCATCGACGAGGCGCGCAACCTCGGGGCTACAATGCTCTTCGGGGAGAAGTACGGCGACCTCGTGCGCGTCGTCGAGATAGACGGCTTCTCCCGCGAGTTGTGCGGCGGCACGCACGTCCGAGGTACCGCCGAAGTCGGGGCGTTCAAGATCCTGTCCAACAGAAAGCACGGCGCGGACCTGTACCGCATTGAGGTTCTCACAGGACGCGAGGCGCTCTACTACCTCATCTCGGCGACCGAACAGGCCGAAGCCCTCTCCGATAAACTCCGGGTGGATATTCCGGAGCTTCCGGAGGCGGTGGACGACTTGCGGGAGCAAGCCCGCCAGTCGCGGGACGCGGCGCGCGATCAGACGCTAAAGCAGGGGCTCGAAGGCGTCGGGGCGCTTGTGGAGGGGGCTGAGGCCATGAACGGGGCGCGGGTCGTCACCGGGCAAGTCGTCGCTGCGGACGTGAAAGGTTTGCGCCAGATCTCCGATGACGTAAAGAACCGGCTCGGGGGTCCGTCCGCCGTCGTGCTCGCTGCGAACCTCGACGGTAAGGCCGTGCTCGTCGCCAACCTGCACCCCGAAGTCTCTCAAAAGGTCGAGGCCGGTGAATTGGTCCGGGAAGCGTCCAGTGTGCTCGGCGGCGGCGGCGGCGGCGGGGCAACGATGGCGCAGGCGGGCGGCGGGGACATATCCGCTATACCGGCGGCTCTGACCAAAGCGCGGAACCTTCTGAAAGACCGGCTCGCTGGCGACGCCAATGGGTAGAGCCGTCGCGTCCACCGGAAAAGTAGCGGCCCTCGATCTCGGAGAGGTACGCACCGGCGTCGCCATCTCCGACGCGGGTCGGACGCTCGCCCGGCCCGTCGAGATAGTGCCGAGCGGCGAGATCGAAGCCTACCTCAGAATGCTCGCCGCCGAGGAAGGCGTCGCCGAAGTGGTTGTCGGGGTACCCAAGACCATGAACGGAGTGGTGGGCTTTCAGGCGCGGCGCGTTTTGAGTAGAATAGACGCTCTGGAGGATACATTGCCCGGCATCAGGTTTGTGCGGTGGGACGAGCGGCTGACGACGCGCATAGCCGCGGCCACGAAGGGGCGAAGAGGCGGCAAGAAAGGCGAGCGGCGCTTGGACCATCTAGCCGCCGCCGGTATGCTCCAGGAGTACCTGGACGGCGAAGCGGGGGGAAGTTCTTGAAGCGACGGACGAACAACAGGCCTAGGCATCGGGATCAAGAAGATCTCGACGCTCGCCTGAACGCGCTAAAGTCGCCCACACCCAAGCGCCGCCGCAAGCAACGCTCCAGCGCCGGACCAATGATCCTGGGAGTCTTCACCATCGTGGCTGTGCTGGGTGCTATCTACTTCATCTACACTAGCGCCACGGGCGGCGGAGAGCCGGCGACTGCCTCTAAATCCGGCGAAAAGGCGACCGTCGAAGTTGTGGAGGGTGACACACTCTCCAGCGTCGCGGACAAACTAGAGGTGAAGGACGTAATAGGCAGCGCCACGGTCTTCAAGGTCCAGGCGCGTGTCGACGGTCAGGGCTCCGACATAAAGCCTGGGGAGTACGAGTTCAGCAAAGGCGAGAGCGGGGACTCCATCCTCAAAAAACTAAACTCGGGTAAGGACGCGCCGACTTTCGCCGTGACCATCCCGGAAGGTCTTACGCTCGAGCAGACCGCCGAGACCGTCGAACAGGGTAGCGACGTCTCCGCCGCGGAGTTCGAGGAGGCCGCCAATAAGACCGACTACAGCTACGAGTTTCTCAAAGACCCGGCGATAAAGACCACCGAAGGCTTCCTGTTCCCCAAGCAGTACGAGTTCGAGAAAGGCACCGACGCGGACGCGATGGTGAATCGGCTTCTGGAGCAGTACCTGATCGAGACCGAGGGGTTGGACTTCGAGGGAGCCGAAGAGCGGCTCAATTTGACCGAATACGAGTTGGTGACGACGGCGTCGCTCATCGAGCGGGAGTCGGCCAACACCGAGGAACGTCCGATCATCGCGTCGGTGATCTACAACCGCATCCGGCAGGGCATGCCGCTTCAGATCGACGCGACCATTCAGTACGCTCGCGGCAAGCCCAAAGAAGAACTCTCCTTGGACGACTTGGAGATCGAGTCTCCGTACAATACCTACAACAATCCCGGTCTGCCTCCCGGCCCCATAGCCAGCCCTAGTCGCGAGTCGCTGCAGGCCGCCATCGAGCCTCAAGAGACCGATTACCTCTATTACGTCCTCAAGGCCGACGGCCAGGAGCACTACTTCACCAACAACTACGACGACTTCCTGGCGGCCAAAGCCGAGGCCGGGCGCTAAAGCTTTCCGCGCCCCGAACCGATAACTCTGGTGCGAGAAGGCATCCTGCTGTTGCCTTCGGTTACAGCGGTGTAGAGTGAAGCGCGCCGGAAAGCCGCAAATACAAGCCATGATGGGACATCCCATAGAGTACAGCGTTAGCCTAGATTCAGGCGGCAACTTTTTCGAGGCTTCGGATAAGCGCGTCGAGCGTGCCGTGCGGATAGACGTTTACGCGGCGTTTGCGGGGACTGTCGACTTGGGTGCTGAACGTTTCGTGGAGGCTGGCTCATTGGAGTGACTTATGAGTGGTGGATGCGGGTGTTCGAGTGAGTAAGCATGGTACTGTATGAGGCAGTGCGGTCCGAGAGGTTCTGGACGGACGGCGATTTGGCGGCGGAGGTGACGAGCTATGCAATCTCCTGAGATGTCGGGGGTAGGCGGACAGACACGCAGGATCGGGGAGATCCTCGTCGCGCAGGGGAAGATTACCGAAGAACAAGTCACCGAGGCGCTCAAGATCCAGGATACCGACCCCCGGAGCATCGGTAGGATCATGGTTTCGGAGGGTTTTATCACCGAGGATGATCTCGCAAGAGCCCTTTCCATGCGGCTCAACGTCGAGTACGTGGCGCTCTTCGAGCTCGAGGTCGAGCCGGAGGTTTTGGGGCTCATCGATGAAGAAATGCTGATTCAGCACAATGCGGTGCCGCTGAGGATCGAGCAGGGACGTTTGATCGTCGCGATGGCCGATCCGAACGATCTGTTCGCTCGCAGCGACCTCGCGGTCAGCGGTGGGCATCCGATCACGCCGGTGGTCGCCGCCTGCGACGCCATAAAGTCGCTGCACCAAAAGCTATTCGAGAGCGGCGCGGTGCCGGAGGAAGCCGTTATCGAGACGCCGGAACTGGGGCCGCAGCCACCTGAAAACGGGTTCCAATCAGCGCCGGGCGGCACTTTCCGCGATGGTCTTCAGCGTCCCGGTCGAAGCCGCAAGAAAGGTCCTAGGATCGGAGAAATCCTGCTCCTGGCCGGGAAGATCACGCAGGAGCAGTTGGATCAGGCGCTCTCTCTGCAGAAGCAGGACCCGCGGGGGCTGGGCACGATACTGGTCTCTTTGGGTTTCGTCTCAGGGCCGGAGATGGCCGCCGCGCTCGGTCAGCGCTTGAAGGTCGGTTACGTCGTCCTCTCCGAGTTGAAGGACGGCGAGTTCGATAGCGCGACCTTCGACATTTTCGACGAGCAGACCATGCGGAAATATTCCGTGCTGCCGTTGCGGGTTGAGGAGGGGCGTTTGATCTTGGCGATGACCGATCCCAACGATCTGTTCGCCCTCGAAGACCTGAGAATTATCGCCAAAATGCCGATTGCGCCCGTAGTCGTCACCGAAGAGGACTTGGACGGCGCGTTGACCCACTTGTTTTCCACCGAGGACCACTCGACGAACGGCGGCATCACCGAGGCGCCGTCCGTCGAGCACGAGCCCAACGGAAACCTCGACGGCGGCGGAATCGACGGAGGCTCCAACGGCGACGGCGGCGCACCAAGAGAACCGGGTACCAGCCTCGAAGAGATCCCGAAGAGCCGCAAGGTCAGGGTTGGCGGCGGCAAAATCGGCGACATTTTGGTGGAGCAGGGCAAGATCACGGACATCCAGCTCGAAGAAGCGCTGCTCATGCAACAGACGGACGCTCGGGAATTGGGGCAGATTCTGATCTCTTTGGGGTTCATCAGCAAGGTGGATCTCGCGCGGGCGCTCGGCGTGCGGCTCAGGCTAGAGTACATTGAGCTTACCGAAACGGATGTTGACAAGGCCGTGGCCGCTCTGGTGGACCAGAAAGTGCTTCGCAAGCACGGCGTGATCCCGCTACGCCTGGAGAACGGCCGTCTGATAGTCGCCATGAGCGACCCGACGAACATCTACGCCATCGAAGACTTGATGATGATCTCCGGCTACCCCGTCACGCCCGTGGTGGCGCTCGAACAGGAGATACAGCAAGTCCAGAACAAGATCTACGCGATGGGTGAAGAAGTCACCGAATTCCTCGAAGAGGCCGGCAAGGAAGCCATCAACGAGAACTTCGACGAGATCGACCTCGGGAAAGCCAGCCCGGACGAGGCCCCGATCATCCGCCTGGTCAGCTCGATCCTTCAACAGGCCGTCGGCGAGGGCGCGTCGGATATTCACATCGAGCCGCGTGCCCGCGAGTTGACCGTTAGGATGCGTGTGGACGGCGTGCTGCGAGAGGTCATGGCCATCCCACCGAAGCTGCAAAACGGTGTCATAGCGCGCCTGAAGATCGTCGCCAACCTCGACATCGCCGAGAAGCGCGTCCCGCAGGACGGTCGCTTCTCGGTCAAGCTCGGCGGCCAGAAGATCGACCTGCGCGTCGCCAGCCTACCGACCGTCTTCGGGGAGAAGATCGTGCTGCGGCTCCTAGACACGTCGAACGCCGAGATCGCGTTGACGGCCCTGGGCTTCCCGGTGAAGGTCTACGAGAAGTACGAGCAGATCTTCCGGCGGCCCTACGGCGCTATCCTGGTGACGGGGCCGACGGGTAGCGGCAAGTCCACCACGCTCTACGCGACGCTCAACGAGCTCAACTCCCCGGAGAAGAACATCATCACGGTCGAGGATCCGGTCGAGTTCAGGATGCGGGGCATCAACCAGATGCAGACCAATCCGAAGGCTGGGCTGACCTTCGCCAGCGCGCTCAAGAGCATACTGCGCGCCGACCCGGATATCGTGATGATCGGTGAGATCCGGGACTTCGAGACCGCCAAGATTGCCGTGGAGGCCGCCCTCACGGGACACCTCGTGCTCGCCACGCTGCACACCAACGACGCCCCCGGCGCCCTAAGCCGCCTCACCGACATGGGAGTGGAGCCGTTTCTCACCTCCTCGGCGGTGGACTGCGTCATCGCGCAGAGGCTCGCCCGACGGTTGTGTGCGAACTGCAAGCAGCCTACAGAGATAGAAGATCCCGTCCTCGACGAGGCTAACTTCCCGCGAGACATCATCGGAGATGAGGGGTTCAATTTCTATAAAGCCGTCGGATGCGACCGGTGCGGCGGGTCGGGGTACAAGGGGCGGGTCGGAGTGTACGAATTGATGGTCGTTGGAGACGAGATCAAAGACATGATCCTGCGCCGTGCTTCCACGGGCGAGATAGGCCGCGCTGCGGAGCAGCAGGGGATGGTACGCCTGCGCGACGACGGTATGTTGAAGGTCGCGCAAGGACTCACGACTATGGAGGAGATATTCAGGACCATCGTCTAGGCGACGCGCCGGGAGCCCGGCTAAAGTTTTTCGCCGAATGGGTCGATATAACGGATATAGATTATTCGGGGTGTTAACTCGCGGAAGTTCTGGAGGCGTAAAAATGATAATGGAAAGCGGGCTAAACGATTACTTGTTCGACGCGATAAAGCAGGGCGCGAGCGACCTGCATATCACCGTGGGCGTGCCGCCCATGATCCGGATGCACGGCAAGGTCCAGCCGCTAGACTACCCGAAGATGAGCGCGACCACCACGCGGGAGATGATCTACGACATACTCTCCAACGACCAGCGTCAACGCCTGGAAAACGAGTGGGAACTGGACTTTGCCTACACGGTTCCTCGCGTCGCCCGCTTCCGGGTCAACATCTACTTTCAGCGGGGCTCGATGGGCGCGGCGTTCCGGGCGATTCCACACGAGATCAAGAGCTTCAAGGATTTGGGGCTTCCCCAGGCTGTCGAGGACATGACCGAGAAACCGCGTGGCCTCGTGCTGGTAACCGGACCGACGGGTTCGGGCAAGTCGACGACGCTCGCGTCGATGATAGACCGCATCAACGAGACCCGCAGCGAGCACATTATGAGCGTCGAGGACCCGATAGAGTTCCTGCACAACCACAAGAAGTGCATCG
>JACDDK010000048.1 GCA_013817025.1 Rubrobacter sp. | reverse complement strand
CCATCTGCATGATCTTCATCTTCTCTTGCAGAAGCTTGTACATCTCCATGATGGGAAGCTCTTTCTCGCGCACGGAGTTGACCGCCGTCCGCAGGAAGTTCGCCACGGAGACGCCCGGCACCTCGCTCGGATACTGGAACGCGAGGAACATACCGAGCTTGGCCCGCTCGTCGGCCTCCAACTCGAAGATGTCCTCGTCCATGAACGTGACCTCGCCGCCCGTGACATCGTAGCGCGGATGACCCATCAAGACGTTCGAGAACGTGCTCTTGCCGGAGCCGTTGGGACCCATGATCGCATGGATCTCACCTTTGCCGACCTCTAGATCCAATCCTTTCAGGATCTCCTGACCATCGATCTCCGCCCGCAAACTTTCAACTTTTAACATCTGATCCCCGCCGTCCGCTCTATGTAAAAACTTTGCTACAGCTCGTCTATTAAATCACAGCGCCAACACCCTCACAACGTAAAGGGATCACGACCAATAACTTTTCTTGAAATCCGCCAAAACCCGCTTTACAAAAGAATTTCGTGACCCGGATCACGCCCGTAAAGCTCTTCCTGAGACCCATTGTCAGCACAGCTCCAAACACCCCGCTTGTAACACAAACAAGCCCCCCGAAAACACCACTATCGAGAACGATTCCTGATAAGAGAAGACTAAAATTCAGTCCAACCTTCGCCAGCTGCGCATCTCGCGTTGGGTAAAGTAGTCGACGAGGGTAGGTAGACGTTCTCGATAACGTCGGGGTCCAAGCCTTCCTCTGTCGCCCATTGGCGGCGTGCGTAGAGCATGGCCTTCTGGCGTTCGGGGGCGCGCACGCTAGACTCGCTCGTCTTGAAGCGCGCTGCGGCTTCGACGTAGCGGGCGCGGCGACCGATGAGGGCGATGACTTCGCGGTCCAGAGCGTCGATGCCCTCTCGCACATCCTCGATGCGGGCGCAATCTTCGGGTGGTTTCATGTAGCGTTCTCCGATCTAGCTAAGTCGTTTGGTTACGGCTGGCTCCATGCTATAAACGCGCTAGCGTGCTATCGACTTTGCGGTCGAGTTCCAAGCCCAGCGGAAGAAGTTCCCTGCCGGATGCGAAGGCTTCGGCGAAGTCCGGGATCGAGACCCGCATGACACGCCGCCGTACGAGAGAACGGATGTTTCCGGCGGATACCTCCGGCCCCAGCGCGTAGGTCATCACGGTGAGAACACCCGGACCAGGACCGCCAACTTGCGGAACTCTGCCCACCAACTTCTCGAATTGAACGTACACGCGGTCGGGCAGCACGAAATAGAGCCCTTGCTTGCAAAGGCTGGACGTAGACGCGACCGCGCCCTTCAACATTAGTTGCGGTATCAGACGTTTCCACACGTTCGCCCAATTCATGCCGTGGCCGGAGTTAGGTATGAGCGGTTGTTCCTTAGAGTAGGCTTGCCACGTTTCGCGGTAGGAACCCGTGGTGTCGATGCTCTGAACCTCGCATGGTACCACCAGATCCAACGTTCCAGAATTCACGTGCGCCATTACCCAATCGATGCTCAACTGAGCTGCGGTGTTTCTCAACGTTATCTCTCCGCCCGAGTTCTTGCCGAGAAGAACGATATAGTCTTCGGGCAGCTCTCCCGCCACTTTGAGCCTCGAAAACTCATCGGCTAGAAAGATCGGTGGTGTGCCTTCTACTGCATCGCGAGCGCACGCCTGCAGCGATTCATAGCCGTTATCATAAAGACGTTGCAGACATATGATCACCTCCTCCGTACCGCCGCTTCTGACCTTGTTTGCCACGCTGCAAGCACCGGATACTACCCAGCCGCTACCCGGCAAGTTGATTCGTTTGATGCAGGTATTGCCTACGAAGGGGCATTCCTGGCTCTTCCACTGTCGGCGAGCGGGTGTCGAGGTATCGTCCGGCGCGTAGCCGAATATCTCGGCGAAGTCCTTACCACTAGCCCGCGGCAAGAGATCGATTCTTTCGCGGGTTGACGACGGGATCCCGGTCGGCTGCTTCATAAGCGCCATTGGGAGGCAACAAACTTTTTATATGCTCCGCGACGGCCTGCGCGAGTAGTGGGGGGACCGCGTTCCCTACTTGACGGTACTGCTCTACTTTGGGCCCTTTAAAGCGGAACCAGTCGGGAAAGGACTGTATCCTTGCGGCCTCGCGCACGCTGATGATGCGGTCCTGTTCGTAGTGGACCACGGTTCCCCAGTGAGGGTCGCACTTCGTCATTATGGTGGGCGACATGCGTTCGGGATGAAGACGCCCGTACCGCCGCGTGTGATCGCTGCGCTTTGCGCGCCGCATCCCAGCCGGAAGCAACTCGAAAGGTATGTCCCGCCACGAACCACCCGGGTTCACGTGATGCATACGCTCCAAGTTGACCGCCGACATGTTCGCGCACTCGTGATTGTGGAGGGTCGTCGCTCCCCGGCGCATCCTGCTCTGGTAGTCATTACCGGCGGGGCGTGCGTAAGCCATCTCCGCGGCACCGCCGCCCGATGGAATAGACGGAAGATCACCTATAGCTTCCTCCACGGTAGCGGAGGACCTCAGAGGTTCGTCGAACAACCCGTTTTGCGCGCCGTTGGAGATAGCGTGCCTAAAAATGTGATCGCGCCCCCCGGTAAAGTTCGGACGTTGAACGCTGTAGTGTCTGGGTGGCGGAAAAGAAAGTTCGACTCCCGACAGTCGAGTACCGAGGAAGAACAAGCGCCAGCGCTCCTGCGGCGCTCCGTAATGGGCGGCGTTGAGAATTTTATACACGACTCTATACCCCGCCTGCTCGAAGGCGGTCTCGACGTTTTGTAGCGTGGTACCACCGCCCAGCGAGACTAGGCCTGGAACGTTCTCGATCAGGACGAACTTCGGTCGGATGCCTTCCAGCACTATACGCGCGAAGTGGCGGAACAGGTGGTTGCGGGCGTCTTGGTTGCTGCGGACAGGGGCGTTAATGCTGAAGCCTTGACAGGGCGGGCCACCGACCATTACATCGAGATCGTCGTCTTCCAATCCGGACTCGTAGCGTATCCGTTCGGCGGATAGTTCCTCGACCGGACAGACAAACGCAGCCGTTTTAGGGAAGTTCAGGCTAAAGGTAGCCGCGGCGCGTTCTTCGATCTCGTTGAAGAACACGGACTCGAATCCAGCGGAGTGAAAACCCACGGAGAGCCCGCCCGCTCCAGCAAAAAGGTCAGCTACCTTTAAGTCGGGCGGCGACACGGCCTCTCGCTCCCGCGCTTGTGAACTCACCTAGATAGCCGCTTCGATCATCTAGCCTCTTCCTCTCGCTCCTTACGTTTGCAGAGTCTACGCCAGGAACCGTGCTTGCGGAAGAGCGCCAGCCGACAAGCGCGGCGACTTCGCGGGATATTTCGTAGCCTAGCTTTACCGGGACGGCGTTGCCTAGTTGGCGCATGGTCTCGGTCCAGGAGCCGTGGAAGACGTAGTCGTCGGGGAAAGTCTGTAGCCGCGCGCTCTCGCGGATGGTGAAGTAGCGGACGCTGCCGTCGGGACGGGCCAGCATGTTCTCGCCGCCGGGGACGCCGTGATCCCCAGCCTTGAGCGTCTTCGCCGGAGCGTCCAGCGGACTCCCGGTATGTCCGGGATAGGAGCGAGCGCCGGGGTTGAACTTGTGGTTCGGGATGCCGCAACTCGTGGGAGATTCCGGGTCCGGCAGGTCCGAGATAGCGTCCCGGACGGTGGTCCAGGGGAGTTCCGCCGGTGGGAACAGCTTGCCGAGGCGCAGGACTCTAGCCGCGAGTTTCGGCGGCGGTATCGGGCGGTCCTTTCGGGCCACCCCGTGCCGGTCCCAGTACTCGCCGCTCACCCACTGGTCCCAGAGCAGGGCGTCCAACGAGTGGGTCGGCTTCGGGAACGTCCATTCGCTCGCGAGGTCCCGGCGCAAGCCCACGATGATGACCCTCTCGCGCCTTTGCGGAACTCCGTAGTCGGCGGCGTTTAGGAGCCGGAAGGCGACGCGGTACGAGAGGCCGCTACGCGGATCGCGGGCGTGGTGACGTTCGAGGCGGGCGAGGTGTTCGCTCCAGGTTTCGTCCCGTTTTAACTGGATTTCGGGGTGTGAGATCCGCAGCACGATGTATTCGAAGTACCTGATGAACGACCGCCGCATCAAGCCCTTGACGTTCTCGACGATGACGGCCTTTGGCTTCAGTTCGCGCACGGCGCGCGCCATTTCGGGGAACATATCGCGTTCGTCGCTCCATCCCCGGTGCTTGCCGCCCAGCGAGAACGGCTGGCACGGCGGTCCTCCGGCGACGAGATCCGTCCCTCCGGCGACGCCGGAGTAGTCGAACGCCCGCACGTCCGCCTCGTGTAAGGGCCAGCGGACAAGGGGCTCCACGCCGAGTCGCTGGTTCTCACGGATGGTGTCGCAGGCGTAACGGTCCTTCTCCACCACCGCGTCGTGCGCGAAACCGGCGGCGGAGACGCCCATCGCCAAGCCTCCAGCACCGGCGAATAGCTCCACCGATCTCAATGGTCCTCCAGAAAGCTCATGATGCGCCCCGGCAATCCGGCGGCTTCTTCGGTTTCGCACTCCCAGACTACCAGCACGTCCCAACCCGATGCCCGGAGTTTGGACTGGTTTTCGAGGTCTCGCAGGCGGTTCTTCTCCAGCTTCGCGTCCCAGAACTCCCGGCGGGACTTCGGCGTCCGGTTGCGTCGGCAGTCCTCGTGCCGGTGCCAGAAGCATCCATGCACGAAGATGATCTTGCGCCGCTCCGGGAAGACCATGTCCGGGCGGCCGGGCAGCTTGCCGTGATGCAGCCGGTAGCGGTAGCCCATCGCGTGGACCATTCGGCGCACGCGCATCTCGGGCTTGGTGTCCTTGCTGCGGACCCGCGACATGAGCTCGCTGCGTTGCACCGGCGAGAGGGTGTCGGTGCCGTTAGCCACGCACCGGCCCGAGGCAGGATAGCGCGGCACCAGCGGCGGTCGTCGGGGCTTCGGGGTCGGCTTTGCGAGAGAGGTAGCCGAGGGCGAAGGTCTTGCCGTTGACGGAGAGCGGCGCGACGCTGGTAATACTTCCGACGGTCTTCTCGTTTTGGATGATCTCCGTATCTGGCGTGGCGGCGGTGCCTTCGAGGGAGAAGCGGTGCAGGGTTTTGTTCGGGTGGCCGCGGTAGTGCATCCGGGCGACGGTCTCCTGGCCGGGGTAGCAGCCCTTCTGGAAGCTCACGACTTTTTCGAGGACGCCGGTCTCGCCGGGGAAGTTGTCCGGTGTGATGTCCGCACCGAAGCGCGGGACGCCGGCTTCGATGCGGACGGTCTCGTAGGATGCGGTGTCCGCTGGGGTTGCTCCGGCGAGGTGTTTGCGGACGGCTTGCAAGGTCTCCGGAGTGGAGATCAGGTCGTAGCCGGAGACCGGACGGGCCACACCCGCGACGAGAACGACCGCGTCGCCTAGCCGCACTTCCGCCGTCTCGTACTCGGTGAGATCCGGGCCGGAGAGCATCTCTTTGGCGTGTGGCCCGTAGAGGCCGAGCATGCGCCAGCCCGGCAATTCTTCGAGCTTTGCGCGGGAGAACGGAGCGTAGCGGCCCAGGATCTCCTTTGCGGCGTCTGCGCCTTCGGGTTCGGTGGCGATGAGGATGTCCTCGCCGCTCTTGAGGACGCGCAGGTCGGTTTGTATGCGGCCTTTGGGGTTGAGGAGCATGGCGTAGACGCCCCGGCGCGGTTCTTTCGGCACGTCGTTGGTGAGGATGGCGTTTAGCATCCCGGCGACGTTTTTGCCGGTGAGGCGCAGTAGTTTGTGTGGGCGCTCCACGAGGGCAGCGCTATTTTTGAAAGCGTCGATTGCGTCGTTGGTCGATATTTGGGTTCCCTGGGAGGTTTCTTGTACGTTTTCCATGAGGGTATTCTAAGGTATGGGGTGGGATTTCACGGTGGGGATTCGTTGTTGCGGTGGACGGACGGATTTTGTACTACAATAGGGGCGTAGTTGAAAAGGGTCGTAGCTTCAATGCAAGGCCGCCCAGGAACTCAAGGGGTGGCTTTTTTTATTGGGGCGAGACCCAAGAAGAGAAAGGCGGGCTTCAAACAATGGCCCAAGGAACAGTGAAGTGGTTCAACGACGAGAAGGGCTTCGGCTTCATCTCCCCGGACGACGGTGGCGAGGATCTCTTCGTTCACTTCAGCGGTATTGCTGGATCCGGCTTCAAGTCCCTCGAAGAGGGCGCGAAGGTCTCCTACGAGGCTACCCAGGGAAAGAAGGGTATGCAGGCGGAGAACGTTAGTATTCTCTAGACACCGCAGACCACAACCGAAGAACACGAGGACCGGGGTTCCCCCCGGTCCTTCGTTTTTTGTAGTCGTCCGGTTACAGCCACCAGGTGGGGTTCATATGCGTCGCAGTGACTTCGCGGGTTCTGTTCTGGTTTTGCAACCCGGACGTGAAGTCGCGCTAGTTTTTTAGTCTCTCGAACGCCGCCAGGGCTTCGGCGTAGATTCGGGGAAGAGGGATGCCGATTTGTTT
Source organism: Rubrobacter sp. (assembly GCA_013817025.1). GTDB lineage: Bacteria > Actinomycetota > Rubrobacteria > Rubrobacterales > Rubrobacteraceae > JACDDK01. The sequence goes on along the minus strand of JACDDK010000048.1, from coordinate 772 downwards.
GGACAGGCGTGCGGCGTCCGCGTATTCGGGGGCGGCGGTGAAGTCTTCGCCGTCTAGGCTGCCGACTTTGACGCGGCAGCTTCCGTAGGGCAATTTCACTGCCACTATTCGCCGCTCGGCGACTATTCGGCTTATCTTTTTGTAACGCACGCCTAGTGAGCCCGTTGCGCGCATTAGTACGTGCGAGGTGCTTTCCAGCGCCGCTTCTTCCACCAGGGCGCAGATTTTGTATGCGCCGCGACCTTTTTTCATTACGATGGGCTCCAGCCACGCATCGAGGGTGCCCGCAGCCATGAGCCGCTCGACCGCCGCTCCCAGCATCTCGCCCGAGGCGTCGTCCACGTTGGCTTCTAGCAGAGCCACGCCGCCCGCCGGACCTTCGATCTCCCCGACGACCGCCCGCAGCAAATTCGGCGCGTTCGCCAGATTCGCCCGGCCCGCTCCGTAACCGACCGAGCGCAGCGTCATGGGTGGGGCGGCCTCGGTGAACTCGCCGCCGGTGAAGGCGTGCATGAGGGCCGCGCCCGTGGGGGTGGTCGTTTCCCGGCGTTCTTCCGTCCAGCGCACGCGGGAACCTTTCAAGATCTCCAGCGTCGCTGGTCCCGGCACGGGGAGTGCGCCATGAGCCGCCGTCACGACGCCGCTCCCCATCGGCAATGGGCCGCAACTCACCGTGCTCGCGCCGAGTAATTCCAGCGCCACACAGCTCCCGACGGTGTCCACGATGGAGTCGACCGCTCCGACTTCGTGGAAAGTGACCTCTTCCGGCGGA
>JACDDK010000242.1 GCA_013817025.1 Rubrobacter sp. | reverse complement strand
GAGGTCGGCGCTCATCTCCCAGAGCTTCCGAAGGGCGATGGGGTCGTAGGCTATCTTGGGCGCGGAGGTCTCTTTACGGTCGGAGAAATACTTGCCGCTCACACCTTCGACCTCGGGTACGGAGGCCAGCCAGATCAAGGTGTCCGCACCCTGCTCGGGGCTCCGCATAAGCGGCTTGAACACCCGAAACAACAGCGTCATGGGGCCATTGTTGTTCTGGCCGAAGTTGGTGTTTACCGCGCCGGGATGAAAACAGTTGGCGGTAACGCCCGTTCCTTCGAGCCTCGCGGCCAACTCGCGGGTAAACATCACGTTCGCGAGCTTGGTCATCCCGTAGACGGACATCCCGCCGTACTTACGTTTGGATTGCAGGTCGTCGAAATCAATGCGGCCCCACCGCTGCGCCTCGGACGACGTGGTTACTATGCGGCCCGCTCCGCTCTCTTGCATCCGGTCGAGCAGCAAGTTCGTCAGCAGGAACGGCGCAAGATGGTTGATGGCGAACGTCGTCTCCAGGCCGTCCGGTGTCTCGGTGCGCTTGCTCGACACCAGTCCGGCGTTGTTCACGAGCACGTCCAGCCGCTCGTAACGCTCCAGAAACTCAGCCGCCAGCCGCCGCACCTCGGACTGCGCGGAGAGGTCCGCGATCATCAGTTCGACGGACTCGTTGCCGCTCTGAGCTTTGATCTCCGCGACCGCCGCCGCTCCGCGCTCCGGGCTTCGCCCGGTCACGACGACCGTAGCGCCCATCGCCGCCAGAGCAACCGCCCCCGCCTTGCCGATGCCGGAAGTGCCGCCCGTCAAAAGGACTACCTTCCCACCCATGCCACCCGTTCGTTCCAAGCCGCTCCTTCTCGTCCTCAAAAACTCCAATGACGCCACGAGTCTATACCGCAAATGGAGAATTCAGTATCCCACTCTAGGAACGAAGGTCCGTAAGCGCCACTACGATATGCTTTAGTGGAGCCCAATTCAGATGGATGGCGGCTCCGTGGCGGCTGGGATGGCGGGCCGGTTGCGGCGCTTCCAGAGGACGACCCCGATCAGTCGCGACGCACGGTCGTTGAGGTACGATTAGCCCCGTGCGCCGACTATCCGGGGAGTTGGATGACCGATAGAAAGATAACCGAGCTTCCGGCTCTAATAGAAACGCTTCCAGCCGAGGAACGCGCCCTCGCCGGGCGCATCCTGGACGTCCGCGCCACCACGGGGCGGCTGGATCCCCCCGAGGCGATGCACGCCTGGATCGAGAAGTCCTTCGGCACCGTGGACGCCGTAACCGCCCAACGAATAGTAAAAGTCACGAACCGCGTCACCCTCGAAGGCACCCTGTTCAACGAACTGCGCGCCTCGCGGCCCCTGGATACAACAGTAAACGTAGACCTCGAACGCGAGATAGCCGCGACCGAGGGCGATCCGTTCTGCAACCCTGAGATCGGCACCCCCGCCGACACTTTCGGGCGGGTGCGAGGCGAACACGCGATCACCGCCGCCAACGTCGCCAAGTACGACGGTTTCCACGGTGTCATAGTCTTCAACGACCACGATCCCTTGAAGCTCACGCCCGAGAAGGTCTCCGATTACGTCGCCATCGGCCTCGAATGGTGCCGCAAATCCTTCGAAGCCGATCCCGAAGCCCGCTACCCATTCCTGATGTGGAACTGTCTGTGGCGGGCTGGCGGCTCCATAATCCATGGCCATGCGCAGGTAACGACCACGCGCAACATGCATTACCCGAAAATCGAACGCCTCCGCCGCGCTGCCATGAGCTATAGCGCGGATTATGACTCCGACTACTTCGACGACCTCTATCGCGTCCACGACGCTTTGGGTCTCGGGATCCCGTTAGAGGGTGTCCGGGCATTCGCGAGCCTCACGCCGGTAAAGGAGAAGGAACTGGTCGTGATCGGCGGCGATCCCGCGGACGAATCCCTGAGCCGGGCAGTCGGCATCCTGCTCCAGAGCTACGTCAAGGACCTCGGAGTTCGCGCCTTCAACGTCGCCTTCTACATGCCCCCGCTCGCGCCGAC
>JACDDK010000047.1 GCA_013817025.1 Rubrobacter sp. | reverse complement strand
GGTCGACGATGGTCGGTGGGATGTCCATGTGGCTGACGGGGATGTCGGAACTCACGGTCGCGCCGTCCTCGAAGCGCCCTGGGTCGTGAATGATGAGCGGCACTTGCAGGCCTTCCTCGTATGGGACGCCGTCGTGACCCTTGACGCCGTGCTCGCCGAAAGCCTCGCCGTGGTCGCCGTAGATCACGAAGATAGTGTCCTCGTAGAGGCCGAGGTTTTTGTACTGCTGGATCAAATTCCTCACCCAGAAGTCGTCGTACCGAACGGCGTTGAGGTAGCGGTTGAGCACGTCGTCGTCCGCGAGGTCCTTCCTGCCGTAACGTTTCGGGGCCAGGTACTCGTGGTGAGGTGTGATCCCGATATACGAAGCCACGAACGGCCGCTCACCGTTTTCCTCCAACCACTCCCGGCTTGGTGGCAGCAAAATATCGTCCTCGTAGCCCAGATACCCGGCCTTCTCGAACCCTTTTTTGTCCAGGTCTTCGAGCCCGATGAACTCGTCGTAGCCGAAGTTTTCGACGAGTTGCGGGCGGTCCTCGAACTTACCGACCGCCGATTGAAAGACGACCGAGTCGTAGCCCTCGTCGCCAAGCAACTCCGGTAGACAGCGGGCCGGAACACCGCCCGGTTCGGCCTCGTGGATATCCGTGTCCGGGTGCGGGTAGATGCCGCAGTTGAGCGAGGTCAGGGCCTTCGAGGTGTGTGGGATGGTCGTGTAGGCCCGCTCGGCGAGCAGGCTCTCTTTAGCCAAATCGTCCAGGAACGGCGTCGTCTCCAACTCGGGGTTGTAGGGTGTGGTCGAGCGGGCGCGCACGCTCTCCAGGTGGATCAGGACGACGTTGCGCTTCTCTGTCTCGGGCGTTTGCGCGAGCTTCACGTCCTGAAGCGGGCTTGCCGCCAGCGTGCTCGCTGCTTCGGCGTCCAGTTCTTCGGCTCCCGGCGCGGAGAAACCCGTGGCGACCACGTTCACGAACGGGCTGCGCGAGAACGCCTGGTTCGCGTCCGAGGCTCCCGGCACGAATGCCAGAGCCCCGAGTCCCCCGGCTATCACGCATAGGCCCACAGCTCCAAGCCGCGACGCGCCGCGACCGTCGCCCGGCATTGCGATGGGATGTCGCCTCCAGCGCCGGACGAGGCTGGTTACCAGCAAAGGACCGAGGAGCACGTAGAGAAGCGCAGCTACGAGCGCAAGCCAGACGAAAGCCGATGCCTCGCTGGCGATAATGTCTTTTACTTCTCCCAGGGTTGAGAGATAGAAAGTTATTACGCCGTAGTCGAGGGTGGAGCCGGTGCCTTCGAGGTATTGGTAGGCGACGGTGGTGACGGCTACTACGACCAGCGAGACGGTGTGGAAGAGGATCAGGGTTATTGCGCGGGCGATTCCGGTGCGTGCGATGGCGAAGGCTCCGATCCAGAGCACGACGTATCCGATGGAGAATAGGATGTCCGAGCGCATCAGGTTCAGGGTGGCGAAAGCGCCGCCGGTCTCATCCTTTAGCGCCACGCTGGATGCTTTCAGGGAGAGGTTATAGATGGTCAACGGGACGAGGAGGGAGAGGATGTAGATCCAATCCCAACCACTCAACAACTCGCCGACGGTTCTGTGAAACGCTTTTAACATCGAGGCACTAATATACAACGTCGCGCCCGGAGAGCCTTCGAGCTAACAACTTTCAGCTTTTTTGGTCCAATGTGCGGCTTTCTTTGTCTGACAAAGGTATCAAGGGTTACTTTGTAGCTTCGCTTGCGTATGAAAGCTTTTTCGCCGCGATGTGTTGGATCTCATGAATACCGGTGCGAGATAGGCTTGTTTTGGTGGACGCTTGCGGTAGACGGTGGCTTGCGCGGTTCGGTGTTGACTTGGAGCACGTGTTCTCGAATGTTTACGCGACGAGCGCGGCTCTTTGGCTAGCCCTCTTTGGGCTCGAAGCGCAGGGATGCGGAGTTGATGCAGTAGCGCAGGCCCGTGGGGGCGGGGCCGTCCTCGAAGACGTGACCGCCGTGAGCGCCGCAAACAGCGCAGTGGACTTCGGTACGGCGCATGAAGAAGACGCCCTCCACCTCGGTCTCGACGTTGCGCTCGTCCACCGGCTCGGTGAAGCTCGGCCAGCCGGTGCCGGAGTCGAACTTGGCCTCCGAGGCGTACAACGGCGTCCCGCAAGCCACGCAGCGATACACGCCCTCGGCCTTGTTGTCATCGTACTCGCCGGTGAAGGCCCGCTCCGTACCCTTCTGGCGGGTCACGCGGTACTGCTCGGGCGTGAGGCTCGCCTTCCACTCCGCGTCGGTCAACTCTACTTTGTTTGGTGTGTCGGTCATGCCCAAATCTTAGCATGCGCCAGACCGACAGCATCTCTCGAACAGAGGGGACCACCGTTCCGCAAAACGTTGCGACTCTCTACTAGCTGAATGCCACTCTAGGTTTCGCTGGTGTAGGCTCGTTCGCCGCCGCGCCAGACGGCTTGGACGGAGAGGTCAGGGGCCAGGATGGTTATGTCGGCGTCGTAGCCGGGGACGAGGCGGCCCTTGCGGCGGCCCTCGCCGACGAGGCGGGCGGCGGTGGTCGAGGCCATGCGGACGGCCTCGGGGATGGTGCAGCCGGTGAAGGCGAGGATGTTCTGGAGGGCTTCGGCCATCGTGAGGATGCTGCCGGCTATCGCGCCGTTTCCGAGGCGCGTTACCCCGGCCTCGACGTAGATGGTGCGGGTGGCCAGCGAGAATTGGCCGCGGTGCATCCCGCTGCCGGCGGTGGCGTCGGTGACCAGGTAGATGCGATCCGGCCCAAGCATCTTGAAGGCGAGGTGGATGGTCTCGGGGTGGACGTGGAGGCCGTCGCAGATGAGGCCGCACACCACGTTGGGATGCGCGAAGGCCGCCCCCGCCAAACCGGGCTCGCGGTGGTGGAGCGGGCTCATGGCGTTGAACAGATGCGTGAGGCTGGCGACACCGGCGTCCAGGACCGGATACGCCTGCTCGAAGGTCGCCCCGGAGTGACCGGCGGAGACAACGACGCCCCGGTCGCGCGCTATACGCACCAACTCGGCAGCGCCGTCGAGTTCGGGGGCGAGGGTGAGCATCCGAACCGGACCGAGATCCAGTAGCTTGCTCAGAAGCGCCGGGTCCGGCGGCAGGATGTGGGACGCGGCGTGAGCACCCTTCTTATCCAGGTCCAGAAAAGGCCCTTCTAGGTGGACTCCTAGGACCTCCGCACCATCCGTCGACGCATGGGCCGCAGCGGTGGCGATGTCGGGCAGGGCGTCCTCGTAGAGACTCCAGGGAGACGAGATCACGGTCGGCAGATAGGAGGTCGCGCCAGTGGCGAGCAACGCCCGGCTCAACTCGGGCAGCCGGTCCGGCTCGGTGGCGACGTCCACCCCGAAGCCGCCGTTGACCTGTAGGTCCACGAGGCCGGGGATGATGAGGGAGTCTGGATATTCGACGACCTCATCGGCGTTTTCGAGGAGCGAATCGTCGGGGCTTATATCTCGGATGGACCCGCCCTCGAAGAGGACCGTCCCCTCGGTCCAGACCTCGTAGTCCGTGACGACCCGTCCCCGGAGCGCGACAACCTGCGGCGCCGCGCTGTACCCGGTCATGTCTTCGTATCCATCATAGGCGTGTATCTTCCGCTTGCGGGGGCGGGGAATCAAGTGCGTCGAGGCTCGCGGCGTCTACGGTGCTTACAGGGCGGACGTCGGGGACTCGCAGGAGGAAGAACAGGCCGAGGGCCATGATGATGGCGAGGGATCCGATGGATACCCGGTACCCGATCCTATCGTCCAGGACGAATAGAAAAAACGCCGTGAGCGCGGGGCCGAAGATCGCCGAGACTTTCCCGGCCAGGGAGAAAAGTCCGAAGAACTCGCCGAGTTTATCCGGTGGCGAGAGCGCAATGAGCATGACGCGCCCGACAGTCCACATGCCGCCGAGCGCAATCCCAACGACGGGGCCGGCGAGAAAGAGCATCCACGCACCCACGGCGGCGGCGGCGAGCACGATGGCGATCAGCCAGAGAATAAGGACCCCGACAAGGGTCTTCTTCGGCCCGATCTTATCGGTCAGAAACCCGGCCACCGTGGACCCAACGACCGCGAAGACCGTCGAGAACAGCAACAGATTGCGAACTTCGGTGTTGTCGAGATCAAAGACGACGCGCCCGTAGAGGGCCATGTTGGCGATGGCGGTGTTGGCCGCGTCGGTGTAGAGCACGGTCGCCAGGATGAAAGTACCCACGCCCGCGTACCCTCGCAGGTTTCTCAAAGTCCGAACTACGTCCCGGTAGGCCGCACCGATGGAGACCGGTCGTGGCGCGCGCACCGCCGGGTCCGGGACGAGGAAAAACGCGGGCAGGCTGAACACCAGGTAGAGCACGGCGGTCGGCAGGAAGGCATTGGAGTTCTGTTCCGAGCCGGGTTCCAGCCACCCACCCAGAGGCCCGAGCACGGAGCGCAGGGACGCGCCGTTCTCGACGAAGTACGTGAGGATAATGAGGCACACGATGGTACCGATGTACCCGACGGCGGTGCCGTAGCCGCTGATCTTACCGGCCCCCCGCCCCGCCGCGACGCCGGGTAGCAGCGCGTTGTAGAAGACCAGCGCCGACTGATAAGCGAGGTCCGCCGCCACGAAGATCATCAACCCCACCACGACCCCGCCCGCCAAGTCCAGCGCAGCCGTAAGCGCCACCGCGACGACCGTCAGCGCGATGAGATACGGTACCCGCTTCTGCCGCAAGTCCGCCACGGCCCCGAGAACGGGCGCGGTGAGGACTACCAGAAGCGCCGAGACAGCCGTCGCGGCGTTCACGACACCAGCCCCGGAGAAGAGCCCGCCGCTTCCTACTTGATCCTCGATCCACAACGGGAAAAAGACCGTGAGTACCGTAACGGAGAAGATGGTGTTGGAGAAATCGTAGAGCACCCACGCCCACACCGCGAGCGGCCTGGAGCGTTCAGCCATTGTCTACAGGCTTTTTATCAGCGGCCTTTCCCACGGCGGCAGTATACGACAGCCGGTTATGGGGATGCCGGCAACATCGGCGTTCACCCGCTCTTCGTCCGAAGCATCGCATACCCCACGACCAACCACGCAAGCCCGAACAGGACCCATCCAACCCCATTCCCCAACCAAAGCCCAACTATCCCAAAGACCAAAGCCGCCCCACACCAAACCGGCAACACCCGCGCCCGAGCCGTGGCGACCCCGAGCAGCAAATACCCCAGGCTCATAGAGACGACCCCAACCACGTAGACCATCCCGCCGAACAGGAAAATTCCAGCGGACACCAGCGCGAAGAGCACATAGACCAGCCCGCCGGTACCAACGAAATCGAAGAACGGAACGCTAAAAAGGTGACCAGCCCCCGCCAAAACAGTCCCCACGAAAGCCGCGAGGAACCCTGCCCTCCCGAGCCGCCCGTAGCTCCCGGACTGCCGGGCGCGCAACCCCGCCAATCCTGTGGATAGCAGGACAAGCACCACGCCTTCGACGACGAGAACGAGGTCGTCCGCGAGCGAGTCGAAGCCGTAGTAGTCGGGGTTGGAGAGCACGAGTGCGCCCTGCGCTATCGACAACGCGCCGCCCAGTAGCGCCGCCCAGGCCCCCCACCAGGTGGTCAGTTCACAGGACAAACCTTTCTTTCCGGTGGCGCTCAGAGGCTAACTCAGGCCTACATCGAGGGTCATCATAACGGCGAAGCCGACTATTACGGACATGGCGGCTATGTCGGGGCTGCCGCGGCGGGCCTCGGGGAGAAGTTCCTCGGCTACGACGAAGATCATGGCCCCGGCGGCAAACGCCAGAGCGTAGGGCAGGATGGGCTGCGCCACGATCACCGCCACCGCCCCCAACACAGCCGCGACCGGCTCGACGGCCGCCGACAGTTGCCCGTAGAAAAAGCTCTTGCCCCGGCTCATCCCCTCGCGTCGCAACGGCATGGCGACCGCCGTGCCCTCGGGAAAATTCTGCAACCCAATACCAATAGCGAGCGCCACCGCCGCCCCAAGAGTAGCCCCGTCTATCCCGGCGGCCACCGCCCCAAACGCCACGCCGATGGCGAGTCCTTCGGGGATGTTGTGCAGGGTTATGGCCGACACGAGCAGTACGCTGCGCTGCCAGCTAATCTTCACGCCCTCGGCTTTAGAGACCGGGTCCCCAGGGTACAGATGCGGCAGCACGAGGTCGAGGCCGCGTAAGAACACGCCACCGAGCAAAAACCCGACGAGCGGTGGGATCCACTTGGGCAACGCTCCCCCTGCGGAGAGGTCTATGGCGGGCGCGAGAAGAGACCAGAAACTCGCGGCGATCATCACGCCGCCAGCAAACCCCAACATCGATTCGGGCAACTTCCGGCTGACTTTCTTCGTCCCGAACACCAGCGCCGCACCCGCCGCCGTCATCCCCCAAGTAAAAGTTGTCGCGATCAGGGCCTGCAAGATCGGCGGCATCCCCGCGAAAAACCCGATCAAAGCCGTCCGTTTCCCCTGTCCGGTGGGCAACCCCCGAAGTTCATGATCTTATTAATACCATAAGCCAGTTCGGGCGAGTTCGGATCAGGCGAAGAACGTCTGGTACAGTAGGAAGACGTTGAGCGAGACGATCAGGGCGACCACGACCATCGCGACGGCGGTTGTCAGGCGATGGTTGACCAGCCCGCCCATGATGCCCCGGTTGCGCGGCAGAACATCAGAAGCGGAATCAGCGCGAAGGGTATGCCGAAAGAGAGCACCACTTGGCTCAGGACCAGGGCACGGCTGGGGTTGAGCCCTATGGCGAGGATTATCAGGGCTGGGGCCATCGTGACCGCCCGTCTCAGAAACAGCGGGATCTGGCGTCTTATGAATCCCTGCATGACCACCTGACCGGCCATCGTCCCGACCGAGGAGCTGGAGAAGCCGCTCATCAACAAGGCCACGCCGAAGAGGGTGGCCGAGTTGTCGCCTACCAGAACGCCGAGTTGATTGAAGGCTTGATCTATGTCCGAGACGTTTGTCAGGCCGTTAGCATTGAAGAGGGCCGCCGCCATGATGAGCATGCTGGCGTTTATGACCCCGGCGAGGCTCATGGCTATAACGACGTCAACCAGTTCGAAGCGAAATATCTTCTTGCGCTCTTCCTCCGTGCGTCCCGTTACCCGGCGTTGGGTGAGGGCGGAGTGCAGGTAGATCACGTGCGGCATGACGGTAGCTCCCAGGATGCCCGCCGCTAGCAGCACACTCTCGGTCCCCGCGAACTGCGGCGTAAACAGCCCAGCCAGAATTCTATCCGCCTCCGGCTCGGCGTAGAACATCTGGAAGGCGAAGGCCACGACTATCACAC
>JACDDK010000046.1 GCA_013817025.1 Rubrobacter sp. | reverse complement strand
GCTACTTTAGAGAGGATCACGCGCCTCGTAGTTCCGGATCTCGCGGACTGGTGTACCCTCGACATCGTCGACGAGCGAGGACGAGCGAACCAGCTCGCCGCCGCCCACGCCGACTCGGACGGTGAGGTACTGTTGCGCCAACTGCAAGGGCATCGAAACCTCAGGGAGGACTCACCCGGCAGCGCGGCAACGGTGCTCAGGACGGGCCGGTCCCTTCTAGTACCGGAGGTGGGGGAAGACTTATTTCAGAGAAGCGCCACTAGTGGGGAGCATCTGCGGTTGCTGCGGGACCTTCGGACGCGCTCAGTAATGAGCGTGCCGCTCCTGGCTCGCGGTCGTACTCTCGGCGCGCTCACGCTGGTCTCCTCCGACCCGGAGCGACGCTACGACGAGGAGGATCTGGCGCTGGCCGAAAACCTCGCCTATCGCTGCGCCATCGCCGTGGACAACGCGCGCCTGTACCGCGACCGCGATGAGATCTCGCGTACCCTTCAGCACAGCCTCCTGCCGCCGAGTCTACCGGAAGTCCCCGGCGTCGAGGCTGGAGCGGCGTACCTCTCCGTCGGAGAGGCCAACGAGGTCGGCGGGGACTTCTATGACCTCATCGACACCATAGAAGACGGATGGGTCTGCTCCCTCGGGGATGTGCGCGGCAAGGGGGCCGGAGCCGCCGCCGTAATGGCCTTAGTCCGCTACACCATCCGCGCCATCACCCTCGTGGACGACCATCCGAAGCGGGTGCTCGACGTCCTGAACCAGGCCATGCTCCGCCAACTCCCCGAAAACCGTTTCTGCACCGTCGTCTGTGTCCGACTGGAGCCCCTCGATGAAGGACCCGGTGTCGGGCTGGACATCTCGTGCGCTGGTCACCCGCCCCCGATTATCCTTCGCGCAACCGGCGAACTGGAGGAAGTGAACTGCCCCGGCAAGGCCCTCGGCGTCTTCGAAGATCCCGAGCTAAACAGCCTCTCCTTGCGCCTCATGCCTGGCGACTCCCTGATCCTCTACACCGACGGTGTAACCGAGGCCCGCTCCCCCGAAGGAGAATTCTTGGGCGAGGAAGGTCTGCGTGAGTTCCTGCTCTCCTGCAAAGGCTGCGACGCTCCAACCCTCGCGGCAAGGGTCAAGCAAAAAGTCCTGGAGTTTCAGGATAACGACCCCCGCGACGACGTGGCGATAATGGCTTTTAGGGTTTCTCAGTAGGCTTCAGGTTTTCTTGTGCTTGCGAATTACGGCAAGAACCATCAGGCCGACCGCCGCCGCGCTTGCGGCTATTAGTTGGATTGTCCAGATCAAGTCCGGGAGTTCGGCTTGTAGTAAGGGGCCTGCTACCAGCGGGCTGACGCCATAGGAGAGGCCGAAGCATGAGCCGAATAGGGCGAGGTATGTGCCGCGCAGTTTGATGGGGGCTAGGTCGGCGGCGAGGGCCGGGCCGGCTACTTCCAGGATCATTTCGGCCAGGGTGAAGAAGCCAGCGAAGGCTATCAGGAGGCCGAGGTAGGAGTCGGTTAATAGTAGGGTTGTCGCGGAGGCGGCGAAGAGAGCGGCGCAGGCTACGAGGGCGGCGGCTTTAGAGGTGCGGTCTATGAGGTGCGAGATCGGAATCTGGAACAGTATCACCACGAGGCCGTTGGCTCCCAGCAAGAATCCTATTTGGCCGTCCGGGATGCCGACGAAGTTCTTAGCGTAGACCGGCAGCGCCTGCCAGTCTTGTGTGAATATGAAATACAGAAGCACGCCCGCGCCCAGCAGGATCAAAAACGAGCCGTCCGAGAGCGCCGCCTTGACCCCCGAAGTCTTACCGAGTGCCGGGTTTCTCTCTACGACTTCCGGCAGGGATTCACGCGCCAGAAGTGTCAGCGAGATCATTACGAGGATCGCGAGTCCCGCGGTTCCGGCGAAGAGGAGCGGGTAGATCCAAGCCGCCCCACCCGCCGCCGCCGACGCGAGCCCCGCGACCATCGGCCCGAGAGCCCACCCCACGTTCCCGCCAACCCGCACGAGCCCGTAAGCCCGCGACCTCGCCCCCGGCTGCGTCACGTCCGCGATCATCGCGTTGCGCGCCGCGTCGAAAGCCGTCGAACCAAAAAGCCCCGCCAACACCGAGACCACCAGATACCCCACAAACCCCTCGACCACCGCAAACCCCACGAACGTCCCGGCGGCCCCAAACAACGAAGCCAGCATGATCGGCTTGCGTCCATACCGGTCGGTGAGCGGCCCGCTAACCAGCCCCGAGATGACGCTGGAAACCGCCAGCGCCGCAAGCCCCACGCCCACCAGCGAGAGCGAAATGCCCAGCACGTTGTGGAAGTAAATCGCCGAAAACGGATAATAAAGTCCCTGCCCGAAACGGAACATGAGCATAGCCACCAACAACAACCACACCCGCCGGTCGAACCCGCCAAACACCCCAGCCGCCGTCTTTTTTATCCCCACGAACACCAGCAGAAGATACCAGTCAGACTCCGCCCACGAAAAGCGCGTCGAAGTGATTGGTTGGCGGGGCGGTAGGAGGCGGGGGCTTGTCCGACGATCCTCTCGAACGCTTGGATGAAACGGTGGATGTCGGCGAGCCCGCATTGGGTGGAGATCTCGCGCATCGTAAGGTTTGTGTGCTGGAGCAGGTCCTGAGCCCACTGAACCCACGGGTGCAACAAGAACTAACAGGGCGGACGTCCGAAATGGTCGTGGAACGCTCGCGAGAAGTGGGACGCTGAGAGGCTGGCTGTGGGCGGTTGGGTTTCCGACTCGAAGACGACCGAGCGTTCGGGCCAATGGTCGGCGACAGGAGAACGCGCCGGGAAGCTGTAAGATACGCATCGTGGAAGGACTACCAAAAACGCTCGCGGCACTCTCCCGCGCCCTGCGAGAACGGGACTTCTCGCCGGTCGAGGTCGTGGGCGCGCTCTTGAAGCGAGTCGAAGCTGACGAGACCAACGCCTTCATCACCGTGACGGGCGAAAAGTCGAGGGAGGCGGCGGCTCGGGCGGAGAAAGAGATCCTGGCTGGCGAGTATCGCGGGCCACTGCACGGTGTGCCGGTGGCTCTTAAAGACCTCATCTTCACCGAGGGCGTCCGCACCACGATGGGTTCGGCGTTCTTCGAAGATCACGTACCGGATCACAGCGCCACGGTCGCCCGGAAGCTTGAAGAGGTCGGGGCGATACTAATTGGCAAGACCAATACCCACGAGTTCGCCTACGGACCCACCGGCGACCGCTCGCATTTCGGGCCGACCCGCAATCCTCATGACCCCGCCAGGATCACGGGCGGCTCATCCGGCGGTTCGGGCGCCGCCGTCGCCGCAAGCCTCTGCTACGGCGCGCTCGGCTCGGATACCGGCGGTTCCATCCGCATCCCGGCGGCATTGTGTGGCGTCGTGGGCATGAAGCCGACCTTTGGACGGGTGAGCAAGCACGGTGTCTTTCCGCTTTCGTGGACCCTGGATCACGTCGGCCCGCTAACCCGCACCGTGGAAGACAACGCCCTCCTACTAAACGCCCTCGCTGGCTTCGACCTCGAAGACCCACACTCCGCCGACCGCCCCGCCGAAGACTTCACCCGCAATCTGGAACGCGGCGTAAGGGGCCGGACCATCGGCATCCCGAAAGAGTTCTACTTCGAGCACATTGAAGACGAAGTCGAGGCGCGGATACGGGAAACGGCGGAAGTCTTCCGGTCTCTGGGCGCATGGGTGCAAGAGGTTGAGATACCGAACCTCTCCCAAACGCTAAAAGCGCAGCGCCTCATACTCGCCGCCGAAGCCTACGCCGTCCACGAAGAACGCCTGAAGACCGCCCCCGAAAAGTTCGGTGAGGAGGCCCGCCAGCGGCTGCTGGACGGCGAGCGACCGAAGGCCCACCGCTACGCCAACGCCCGCCGGCAAGGCTTGCTCGCGGCTCGGGAGTTCGACGCCGTGCTGGAGAGCGTGGACATCATCCTAACCCCAACCCTACCTATTCCGGCCACGAGGATAGACGAACGCGAAACGAACATCGGTGGTCACGAGGAACGCATCCCCTCGGCCCTCACGCGGCTCACCGGCCCGACAGACCTAACCGGCCATCCGAGCCTCTCCGTGCCATGCGGCGCTACGGCGGCGGGCTTGCCGGTAGGCCTGCAACTCATCGGGCGGCGCTTCGACGAAGCGACCTTGTATGGCTACGCATACGCCTACGAGCGAGCGGCCTCGACGCAAGCTCTCTAGTGCGCTAACCGCGAGGCGCGCGCACCATCGTCACTTCGAAGCCAGCTTACGCACGACGACGGAGGCGATGAAGTACGCCGCCATCCGCGTGGAGCCCTTTAGGACCGCTTCGGCGATGTCGTCCTTGACGCCCCGGCGCTCGGGGATTTGCTCACCTATGAATCGAGTCAACGGTCGGGCCAGCACCTGGGATAGCACTATCGCCAGCGCCGTCACCAGAAGCCTCTGCGTCTTGTCGCTCATGCCGCTCCTTCGGTTGGGGTACCGGGTGTCGTCAAGTATCCAGCCCGCGCTTTTGGCGGACTTTATCCATACCGGGTACGTTGATCTCGTAGGTCCCGGCGGTCTCGTCGGCGGCCTCCAGATGACTTCCGTTCAGCAAGTACCGCAACGCCACGTTGGGTTCCGTCGAGGTGGTATCCAGGCCCGACGCACGCGTTGCCTCCTCCATTGAGACTGGCTGCTTGAGCTTCCCGTCGGCCAAGTCGTAGAAGGCCTCCAAAAGCCGCATCGACAACTCCTCCACACCGCTAGTCGCCATAATTCTTCTCCCTTCGTCCTTGACGAACTACTTTCTACCCGCCATCGAACTTGCGAACCAAACCCGCGAAAATATCCGAACAACAAACAGCCGCCAGCGGCCGGAAAGCCGACCGCCGACGACCCATAACCGACTGTTCTACGAGTCGAGGTTCGTCATGACGTGCTTGACGCGGGTGTAGTCTTCGAAGCCGTACATGGAGAGGTCCTTGCCGTGGCCGGAGTGCTTGAAGCCGCCGTGGGGCATCTCGGCGACGAGGGGGATGTGAGTGTTGATCCAGACGCACCCGAAGTCCAACCGCCGACTCACCCGCATCGCCCGACCGTGGTCCTTCGTAAACACGCTCGACGCGAGCCCGTACTTCACGCCGTTGGCCCAGCGCACCGCCTCGTCCTCGTCCGAGAAACTCTGAACGGTGATAACGGGTCCGAAGACCTCGTTCTGGGACGCTTCGTCGTCCTGGCGCAGGCCCGAGACGACGGTGGGGGAGTAGAAGAAGCCGCGCTCGCCCTGGCGGTTGCCGCCGGTCGTGATCTCGGCGTGGTCCGGCAGCCGCTCGACCATCCCCGTAACGTGCGCGAGCTGATTCTGGTTGTTCAAAGGCCCATACAGGATGTCCGCCTCGTCCGGCGCGCCGGTCTTGGTGGATTTGGCCTGTTCGGTGAGGGCGGCCACGAAGTCGTCGTGGATGCCGGGGGCCGCGAGCACGCGGGTCGCGGCGGTGCAATCCTGGCCGGCGTTGAAGTACCCGGCGACGGCGATGGCCTCGGCGGCGGCTTCGAGGTCGGCGTCGTCGAAGACTATGACCGGGGCCTTGCCGCCAAGCTCCAGGTGCGTTCGCTTGAGGTCGTGCGCGGCGGCCTCGGCGACCTGCATGCCGGCCCGCACGGAGCCGGTGATGGAGACCATCCGCGGTATTGGATGCTCGACGAGGGCGCGTCCGGTGTCCCGGTCGCCACACACGACGTTAAAGACGCCTTCCGGCATAAACTCGGCGGCCATCTCCGCCATCATCAGGGTGGTGACCGGCGTGGTGTCCGAGGGCTTTATGACGACGGTGTTGCCAGCCGCGATAGCGGGGGCGAACTTCCAGACGGCCATCATCATCGGGTAGTTCCAGGGGGTTACCTGCCCGATCACGCCGACCGGCTCGCGGCGGACGAAGGACGTGTAGCCTTCCAGGTATTCACCGGCGGAGCGGCCTTCCAGGACTCGGGCGGCACCGGCGAAAAAGCGGATTTGATCCACCATCGCCGGAATTTCCTCTTCCAGCGTAAGCTCGATGGGTTTGCCGGTGTTCTCGGATTCGGCCCGCACCAACTCCTCGGCTCGCTCCTCGATGGCGTCCGCGAGTTTCAAGAGCGCCAGTTGCCGCTGGGCGGGCGTAGTGTCTCGCCAGGTCTCGAACGCCTTCTCCGCAGCGGAGAAGGCTCGGTCCACATCCTCCGCGCCGGATGCCGGGGCCTGGGCGAAGATCTCACCCGTCGACGGGTTCACGAGGTCGTAGGCGCGACCGTCCGCCGGGTCCGACGGCTCCCCGCCGATAAAGTTCCTCAGTTTGCTCTGTTTTGTCTCCAAGATGATGCTCCTCTCTCGAAAGTTTTCTTCACCTCGCATAGCCCGTAGGGGCTCGCGCCTTCGACTTCGACAACGCTTTGAGTGCACAGTTGCGACCCGGATATTCGCTCGCCTCGGCGCTCACGTTAGTATCGGCAACGTTCTACGGCGGCTCGCAGCCGTTCTTTGGCGTTCGTCCGCAGTACCTTGCCGTGTCCCATAACGACCGTAGAGAAGTCTTCGGCCAGTAGCTTTGCGGCGGAACGTTTCGCCAGCGGCGGGTCGGCGCAGAACGCTTTGAGGACGCCGACTCGTATCCCGCGTGGCAGGCTTCCGAAGGCGTCGGCGGTCAAGAGTAGGCCGTCTTCGTCGCGCAGTAGTGAGACGTGGCCGAGGGTGTGGCCTGGGGTGGAGATCAGACGAAAGCCGGAGACGAGGTCCCCTTCCCGTAAAACCTTCCCGACCGGCACCCCCGGCGGCTCGGCGTTGCGGGATAGATAGCGCAAAACCGGGTTGCTGGCCGGATCGTACCGCCGCGCCCCCGAAACTACTTCGGCCTCGTGCGCCGACGCCCCGACCTCCGCTCGTGGCGCCCACTCCAGCAGGCCCGAAAGCCCGCCCGTGTGGTCGTCGTGCTGGTGGGTGATGAAGATACGTTTTAGGTCTTCCGGTCCCGATCCGAGGGACTGGAGTGCTCCTCTTATGCGTTCGACGCTGCTCTCGACGCCGGTATCCACGACCGTCCAGCCGTCGTCGTTCTGTAGGAGCAGGACGTTGATCGCGTTTTTGAGGCCGATGGCGTCCACCCGGTAGACGCCCGATGCTATCTTCTCCGGCGCGGCCATCTACATCGCCCTCCGGCCCGAATCGTCGGCGGGTCCATAGGGATACCACCAGTCCTTTTTCTCGACCCTCGGGTCGATGTGGACGTGCTTGGATTCCTGAAACGCTTCCAGACCCTCGCGTCCCAGTTCGCGGCCGATGCCGCTGCCTCTCTGGCCGCCGAAGGGGGCGGCGTCGTTGTCGGT